>DATKNJ010000104.1:0-3205 GCA_035541395.1 Anaerolineales bacterium | reverse complement strand
GTGGTGTTGATGATGTCTTCATCGGGAATGAATTTGTTGATGATGCGGCGCATGCGTTCGGTCGCAGCTTCGGGCGCGAGTGTGAATCCGCCCGCGCGGCGATCTTTGAGTTTTTCCATCAAGTCAATCGAAACCGATTCGATTCTCAAGGATGGCAACGACACTTTGAGATTCGTCTCGCCAAACTTCTCGCCGACTTTTGTAACCAGTTCAACGACATCTGTGTAATCGGATGATGACAACGAGAGCAACGCCAACTCTTCAAAACCAGTGGATTTGATGGCGGCTTCCGCGGCTTCGAGGATTTCATCCACGCTTCGTTCGCGGACCGGACGTGTGATCATGCCTGCATGACAGAATCGGCACCCGCGCGTGCAGCCGCGCATGATCTCCACCGAGACGCGGTTATGGACGATGTCGATATTTGGCACGATGAACTTGGTCGGTGGGGGAGGCAGTTTCGCGACCACGCGTTTGACAACTGGATTGGCAATGCCTTCGATCAAGTTGTCAATATGTGAGACAGTGCCGTCATCCATGTAATGCGCTTCATAGAATCTCGGCACATATACGCCGGGGGTATGAGCCAATTCTTTTAATATGTCATTGCGAACTATTGAAGACAGTGAAGCACTCTCCTCATTAATTTGGAGATTGCTTTGTTTTGCTTGCAATGACGATTTGCGTTTTTGAATCACATCGATGATATCGTGAATCACTTCTTCGCCCTCGCCGATTACGAACGCGTCGATGAAGGCGTACATTGGCTCGGGGTTCATCGTCGAGTGGCCGCCCGCGATGATGATCGGATGCGAATCGTCACGGTCTTCAGAACGAACGGGAATTCCGGCGAGGTCGAGCACGTTGAGGGCGTTGGTGTAGAGAGTCTCGTAAGGGAGGGAAAAGCCAATGAGGTCGAAGCAAGCCAAGGGACGTTTTGATTCGAGTGAATACAACGGAATCCCGTGCTCGCGCATCAAGGCTTCCATATCCATCCACGGCGAATAAGCGCGTTCGGCCAGCGCATCCTCGCGTTGATTGACTTGGTCGTATAAAATTTTCAGCCCAACGTTGGAAACACCGATATCGTAAATATCGGGGAAGACGAAAGCGACTTTGGTCTTGATCCTGTCCCAATCTTTGAGGGTGATGTTCAGTTCGCCGCCCACGTAACGGCCGGGCTTCTGTACCTTTAAAAGAATGCGATCGAGTTTGGCCTCGATTTGTTCGGGAGTTAACATGGCGCGAATTATACCAAGAACCTCCGAATAAAAAATAGGCGAGCCAACGGCTCGCCTATTTACAACCATATTGTTGAATCTTATTGCGCGGCTTTGCGTGCTTGCATGACCTCGCGTCCCCAGAGCCATAACGTTCCGAGGCCGAACAAAACTACCGCGAAATTCACCAGGAAGCCGAAGAAGCCCAGTGGTATCAACGGGAAACGTAATAGCCCAACGACGAGTACAATCACGATCACACCGATCACCATCGGCCAGACTTTGTGTTCAGCCAAAGCCGGATTGGTTTGTTTGAGCAACCACTTGCCGATGGCATCGCCGACCACAACTTTGGTCAAGAAGGATGTGACGAGAATGAACAAAACCGTCAATCCGAAGAGCGAGAAAATGCCAAGCCAGATAATCGTTCCGCTCAAGCCGCCCAACGTGAGCAGGCCGAAGACAATTCCGCCGAGGATCATCACAAGGAGAATTGCCAACAGAGCAAAGAAGAACGCTGACCAGGCAATCGCGCCCCAGCCCAAACTTGGCCATGGTTGAGTCTTGAGCTTTTCCGGCAAGGCTTGCATGAATTTCGGGAATAACCAGATCAGCAACAAGCCGATCAGAATCAATGTGACCATACTGCGGAGCAAGCCCAGTGCCCATGTAAGAACTTTTTCTGCTGGAGTGATCACACGTGGAGCAGCAACCTTTTGATTGTTAACTTGTGGCGCAACGCGAGATACTTTGCCAGCAACAACCGCGGTTGGAATGGGCACATCCACTGTGCCAGTGTATTGCAAGTCCCCGCCGACCTTGGCGTTGTCTTCAACTGTCAGCCCGGGTTGAACTGGCGGGATCATGATCGGACTTTGACCCATGTACATTTGCATGGGCGGGGAAGTCTTCGAATTTTCGTCGACGTTCACATACGCGTGCACATCGCCGCCGACCGAGCCGCGCAAATCCAAACCGCCCGTACCAGCCCATACATTGCGAGTCACATCACCAGCCATCAGAACTTGTCCACTGCCCACGACAACGTCGCGCCCAATCTGGCTGCCTTGTTGAATCTCAAGGCTGCCGCCTGCCGCAATTACATCGCTGCCAACTTGGGCTTTGTTCCCAATTTGCAGTGCGGCGCCCGCGATGCGAACGTTGTCGCTCACTGTTCCGTTGATCACCACGGTTTGTGCCGCGGCAATCACATCGCCATCCACTGTGCCGTTGATGATAACGGTCTGCGCGCCGACCACTACATCGCCTTTTACAGTTCCATTCAATGTGAACGTCTGCGCCGAGACATATAGATCATCGTTGATGACCTCGTTCTGTTGAATCACCACATCGTTTCCGCTGCGTCCCTCAAAGGCATACGCCGGTGTGACAACTGTCAATGCCAACAAGGCGAACAAACTAAATGCAGATAGAAGCTTGCGAGAAAGTTTCATAGGACCTCCCGATGAAATAAAAAAACGACTTCCTATGCATATACGTTCGCATTCATAGGAAGTCGCAAAATTGCAGATGAAAATTTTCAGGACGGTCTTCGCATCGTACGCGACCGACGCGTGATCCCCTCCGACAACAGTCGCGCCGCCTCTTCCTGCTTCGCTTCGATGGCCATATCAACCGGCAGTTTTCCGTCATCGCCGCGTGCATCGAGGTCTGCGCCCGCGAAGATCAAGGCACGGATCAATTCGATGTCACCATTTTGCGCGGCAGCATGAAGGGGAGTGTAGCCGCCTTGTTCGCGGCAGTTCGGATCCGCACCTTTGCTGATGAGCAGATGAACGCACTCGTGGTGCCCTGCCGCCACCGCGGACTGCAACGGTGTGGCGTGCAGCGGATTGTTGGAGTGCGAATTGACTGACGCGCCAGCCTTGATGAGGTATTCGGCGGCTTCGCGATGACCGAAGAAACAAGCCAAACCCAATGGCTGGAATCCGTCCTCTGCATAGGCATCTACCAGGCTTGGATCG
>DATKNJ010000103.1:0-10030 GCA_035541395.1 Anaerolineales bacterium | reverse complement strand
AAAAGCCTTTCGCAAGTCGGTGCGGAAGGCCCGGAAAGATGAGATATTTCGGACGGAGGGTACGCCCATTACACGCGCCAACAAATCTTTAATGCCGGCAGTAAGAACATTTCGGACCCATCCTCGTGGCAACTTGTACGGTGCTCCATACACGACATCAAAGCCGTCATCCAACCTGGCTAGCAGATGCAGAATCTCTTCAGGCGGATGTTGCAAGTCTTGGTCCATGGTGATCGTGACCTCATAACGAGCTGCTCGTAACCCGCACAAAGAAGCGTTATGCTGACCATAGTTCCTCATTAAATTAATCCCTCTCACCCAGGGATATTTCTTCGCCATCCGCTCGATGGCAGACCAGCTACTGTCAGGGCTGCCGTCGTTGACCAAGATCACCTCGTATGCCTCCGCAAAAGTCGGTAATACAAGGGCCAAACGCTCAACCAAAGGCTCGACAAAGCGTTCACCGTGATAGACAGGGACAACAACCGAAATTTTCATAAACGACGAGATTATACTCCCCGCTTAAATATCTTCTATAATGTTAGGGAACTTTTTTCGCCAACCAGCGTCTTTTCCTCATCACCAACTTATACCAAGGAGTTTCGAGAATGAAATCAACTTCCATTTTAATTGCGGGCCTGCTTGTGATGGTATTGGCCCTGAGCGCCTGCGGCCCAATGACCGTAGCGGCTGCTCAAGCTCAGCCACCTCAACGCACCCTGAGCGTCACCGGCAGCGGCACGGTCATGATGGTCCCGGATATCGCCTACATCAACATCGGCGTACATACCGAAGACACCACCGCAGCAAGCGCCGTGAGCAAGAATAACACGCAGACTCAGCAAGTGGTGGACGCGCTGACCAGCGCGGGTGTCGACAAGAAAGACATCCAGACCACCAACTTCAGCATCTGGCCGAACGCACAATATGACCCGCAGACCAATGTAAAAACCGGTACAACCTATGCGGTTGATAACACGGTGTATGTCACAGTGCGCAACCTGGATAAGCTCGGCGACCTGCTCGATACCACTGTTCAAGCCGGTGCAAACAGCGTCAACAGTATTCAGTTCGATGTGGCTGATAAGAGCCAGGAACTCAAACAGGCTCGCGACCAGGCGATCAAAGACGCACAAACCCAAGCCCAGGAACTTGCCACGACGGCCGGTCTCACACTTGGCAGCATTCAAACGATCAGCTTCTTCGACAATGTGCCGACCCCTGTGATGGACACCTTCGGCAAAGGCGGTGGCGGAGGTGCAGTTGCTCAGGCCGCTTCCGTTCCGATCAGCTCCGGCCAAATGACTCTGACCGTCACCGTCAATGTGACGTACGAACTCAAGTAAACGTTTCTCTCTTGACCTGAAAACCGCCTCCATAATGGAGGCGGTTTTTTTTGTTTATCAGCCCCCTGCACTGTCCCCTCCCGTTGAGAGGATGTCACACAGTGACGGGTGAAGGCTGTGCCGTTATAATCCTTCCAACTTTTTCAAGGAGATTTATTCATGCTCAAAGTTGGATACATTGGCCTCGGATTAATGGGCAAATCCATTGCGCGCAACATCCTCAAGGCAGGATTCCCTCTCATGGTTCATAATCGGTCACATGCGGCTGTGGATGAACTCGTCGCGGAAGGCGCACTCTCCGCGGATTCGCCTGCTCAAGTTGCTGCGCAAGTAGATGTCGTCTTTACCAATCTGCCCGATACACCGGACGTGGAAAAAGTGGTGCTCGGCCAAAATGGAATCATCGCAGGCGCACACGAGGGATTGATATATGTAGATAATTCCACCATCAAACCGGCCACGGCGCGGACCATCGCAGCAGAGTTAAAGAAGAAAGGCGTACTCGCTCTGGATGCGCCAGTCTCCGGCGGGGACATCGGCGCGCGCAACGCCACGCTGACGATCATGGTCGGCGGCGAGGCCAGTGCGCTGGAAACGGTGATGCCCATCTTCAAAGCGATGGGAAAAACGATCACACATGTCGGTGATGCGGGTGCGGGACAAGTCGCGAAAGCCGCCAATCAGATCATGGTCGCAGCGCAGATGGTGGCTATGGGCGAGCTATTGGTCTTCGCCAAGAAAGCCGGCGTGGATCCGCGCAAAGTAGTGGAAGCGATCAAAGCCGGCGCGGCGCAATGTTGGACTCTGGATGTAAAACCACCGCGTCTCTTTGAAGGCAATCGTCAGCCCGGCTTCAAAGCCTATATGCAATTGAAAGACTTGAAGATTGTCCTGGAGACCGCGCGCGAATATGATATTCCGGTTTCGGGAACGCAGGAGAATACCAAGTTCTTTCAACAGATGATCGAACAAGGGATGGGCGAATTAGATAACTCCGCCGTGGTCGGCGTGATCGAAAAGTTGGCAGGCATCGAGATCGTTTGAACGTTCCAGCGTTAAACGTTTCAACGGGTTGATATGAAAAAATATTGGCCTATTATTCGTGATTACATCTTGATCATATTCGGCGCGCTGACACAAGCCGTCAGCTTGAGATTGTTTCTGGTTCCGGCCGAGCTGGCTTCAGGCGGCGTGACCGGTATTTCCCAGTTGCTGAATCACTTCACTGGCTGGCCCATCGGCTTGATGGTCTTTATCGGAAACGTCCCTTTATTTATTATCGGCTGGCGTTTCCTGGGCGGATATCGTTTCGCGCTGCGCACCGCGACCGCCATTATTACCTATTCGCTGTTCACAGACTTCCTGCTATATATTCCGTTTTTTCCAAAGCACGGTATCACCGATGATATTTTGCTGAACGCGTTGTACGGCGCCATCGTCAGCGGATTTGGATACGGGCTTGTCTATCGCGCCCGCGGCACGAGCGGCGGCTCGGACATTCTGGCGCGCATCCTGAATTATTTCCGCGGCATCTCGATGACGCAAAGTTATCTCATCGTGGATACGGCTGTCGTCCTCGCAGCGGGATTCGTCTTTGGTTGGAAACAGGCGTTATATGCCATCATCACGTTATACGTCAGCGGCCTCGTGGCAGAGACCACGCTCGAAGGCGCAAGCACGGCGCGCACAGCCATGATTGTCACAAGCAAACCTGATGATATTTCCCAACGCGTGTTGGAGGATTTGCAACGCGGCGTCACTGTACTGGAAGGCACCGGCGCGTATACTGGCGAGGCGCGGCCAGTGTTATATTGCGTGGTCACGCGCGCCGAAGTGGCTACACTTAAAGCAATCGTAAACGAAATCGACCCCAATGCCTTTATGGTCATCGGGGTCGCGCATGAAGCTTTGGGAGAAGGCTTTCGACCGCTAAAACAATGAAGTTACGAAAATTGCATTACCACGCCTGCAATGAGTAAAATCTGTCCTACATGATACAAAGCAATATTCAAGAGTCGCCCATTTGAAATGGGTGTAACAAATTTATTCCAACCAAGAATTACATCCGATAGGAAAAACAAAAACGCGCCAAGGCTAACGGACACGGAAGCAAACGCGTTCCAATTGATATTCGAAAGCGTCAACAAAGCCGAGAGCAACATCAAGGTCAGAACAAGACCGTACGCAATGACCGGCACGCGCCAACGCGTTTCTCTTTTTCTATGAAGTCCCGCCAAAAGTTGGCGCAGGACGCGCACCGCGCCCAATCCTACAATAGCAGCCAGCGCCAAGCTCCAAAGTGAAAAAGGCTGAAGTGGTGTGTTGAAACCAGTTAAATAAGAAAGGTGCACCAGAAAAAAAGCTGCGAGACCAAAGGCGAAGAAACGGTCACGCCACAACAAAAGTACATCACCGATCAGCGAAAAGAAAAGGCCCGTCCCGAACCAAAATGTCGCGCCATGT
Organism: Anaerolineales bacterium; assembly: GCA_035541395.1. Lineage (GTDB taxonomy): Bacteria > Chloroflexota > Anaerolineae > Anaerolineales > Villigracilaceae > JACPVF01. The sequence goes on along the minus strand of DATKNJ010000103.1, from coordinate 6,221 downwards.
AAGCCGGTCACAAGATATAACCAAAGGAAAAGACAAATGATCACCGCGGGCTTGGCAAGATAAGAAAGACCGCGCCAGTTTTTCCATAGCCCCACAGATTCCAACGCAGCAAAAGCAATCGCCAAAACGGGTAACGACCACATCCCCGCCTCCTGACTCAGCTATTTTCTATTTTTCTTCTTGCCTTTGATTTTATATCCAAAACGCTGCAAAGCGTTCTCGTCTTTGCGCCAATCTTTCAACACTTTCACACGCAGTTCGAGAAATACCGCCCGCCCGCCCATTTTTTCGATCTCGCCGCGTGCAGCGGTGCCGATTTGTTTGAGCATCTGTCCGCCCTCGCCGATCACGATTCCCTTTTGCGACTCGCGCTCCACAAAAACTGTTGCAGCGATATACGCCATGCCATTCTCGCGTTCCTTGAATTCATCCACACGCACAGCGATGCCATGCGGCACTTCGTCGCGCAATTTCAACAACGCGGCTTCGCGAATTAAATCGGCGGCAATCTCGCGTTCGTATGAATCAGTCACTTGATCTTCAGGATATTCAGGCGGGCGCGTCGGCAGGAACTGAACCAGCGCTTCGAGCAACTCATGCAACCCGATCGCTTTCGCGGCGGATACCTTCTGGACTTTGGTTTGAATCAGCAAATTGGAATATGTCTCCGCCCGCGCGGACAACGCGTCAGCGGAGACGAGATCGATTTTGTTCAAGACCAGCATACGGGGAATCCGACGCGGGACGCGGTTGAGCAAATCCGCAACTGATTTATCCTCGTCAGTCGGTTCAACGGAGGAGTCTACCAAAAAGAGAATTGCGTCCACATCTTCGATGGATTCTTGCGCTTCTTGATTCAAAAACTCGCCAAGCTTGTGACGCGCGTTATGCAGGCCAGGCGTATCTACAAAAATGATCTGCGCCGATTCAGTGGTAAGAATCCCCAACTGACGGCGGCGCGTGGTCTGCGGTTTGGGCGAGACAGCCGCGATCTTCTGCCCAAGCAATGCATTGACCAACGTAGACTTGCCGACATTGGGACGACCAATGATGGCAATGTATCCTGAACGAAAATCAGTCATGGTTTAAATCTTTGTTCATCTCTTTTCATCTACGGTTGCTTTCTTTGGCTGCATGTTGGCCACAGCCAGACTCGCGACCACGAGTACGCCGCCAACCAACAATTGCCAGGAAAGCTGTTCATTCAAAAAGGCAACGCCCAAGATCACGCCGCCAAGCGGAAATAAATACGTGACCATTGTAGTACGAGTCGGGCCGATCTCATGAATCAAATAATAACTCATCACAAAAGCCAAACCCGAACCCAAAATACCAAGCCACAACAACGCGATCCATGTGATGGACAAATGCGGAAACTTAACAGGACTTTCCGCAATCGGCACCGCCAACCACATCACCGCGGTCGATGAAACCAACGGACCCGCACTGCGAAAAATGCTGGGCGTATTTTCCGTGGCGTGGCGCGCATACACAGAACTGCCTGCGTAGAACACCGAAGCCAGCACAACCGCGAACTGTCCGAGGAGCGAACTGGGCGAAGCGCCGAGATCCTTGCTCATCAAAACGATCACGCCCGCAAAACCGATTAACAGACCGAGCACCTTGGGCATGTTCATTTTATCGTCGCGCAAGGCAAAGTGAGCCAGCACAATGGTAAACAACGGCACCGTTGCATCGAGGATGGCGGCCACGGCTGAGTCAATGGATTGTTCACCCCATGAAATAAGAAAGAAGGGAATTGCGACGTTCGTTATACCTAACAACAGTAGTGGGAACCATTCCTTGAACGTGCGCGGCCATTTTGCGCGTTGAATAAAGATTACCACGACACCGAACAATAGCCCGAAGAGCACACGAAATGCTACCAGCGTGATCGGGCCGACTTCCTGCACGGCGATCTTGATCCACATAAAGGAGGAACTCCAGATCGCGCCAAGCAAAATAAAAACAAGCCAATGTTTGGGTTTCATTCTCACCTATAATTTGAATGAGCAGGGGATTTCCTGCATGATCGGGGAAATTAGAACAAGTGTACCACGAACAAGTCTATAAGGCCATCATGCGATGACCGCGCCTTCCATTTTCAGGAGCCATTCTTTTGTGGGAAGCCCATCCCCTCCACCGTAGCCGTGGAGCTTGCCGTCCATGCCGATCACGCGGTGGCAGGGGATCACCAGCGGCATGGGGTTCATGGCATTGGCGGCGCCCACCGCGCGATAGGCGGTCGGGCGGTCGATCTCGCGGGCGATATCCATATAGGTGCGCGTCTCTCCGTAGGGGATGCGGAATACGGCCTGCAGGGCTTCGCGCTGGAACGGAGTGAACGGCGTCCAATCGATGGGGATGGTAAAAACGATCCGTTGGCCTTTCAGGTATTCGCGCAACTGCGCCGCATAGACTTTGATCTTTGCCGGGTCGGGGATGATCGGGCGCGCCAGCCGCCGTAGGTAGCGATCCAGATCTGGTTGAGAGTCAGCCCATTCCACGGCAACCAAGCCCAAGTCGGAGGCTGCGAGGCGCAAGTCCCCGAGGGGAGTGTGACTCAGTTCACCGAGGAAAAGAGGAGAGTCAGAATGTCGCATAAAGCCTCAAACATTGTTAAAGGATTACAACCCTGTTAGTAGTCGTACAAACGTAGGGTAAGCGTAGGTTTGGCGTCAAGCATCTTTTGGGCAGGCATGATAAATTAGGGTCGTAAGGTGATTTCTCTTCTCCTCCTTTCAAGGGAACCGCGGTCGGCGTCCGCGGTTCTCGAACTTTAAAAGAGACCTTAGCAGTATAATCTCTCCATCACATCTTGTGAGGATTTGAGGAAGATATGGCTGCACAAATTACCATTATCGGTCTTGGACAAATTGGCGGTTCAGTGGGACTGGCGCTTGGTCAGCATGAGAAACGCGGGGTGCTTAAACGCGTGGGCCACGACAAAAAAATCGATGTAGAACGCGCCGCGCACACCAAAGGCGCGGTGGATGAAACGAAACACAACTTACCCGACTCTGTACGTGAAGCGAATATTGTTTTGCTGTGCCTGCCGATCAGCCAGGTGCGTGAGACGCTCGAACTCATTGGGCCGGAACTGAAAGAAGGCGCGGTGGTGATGGACACCAGCCCGGTCAAGGAGAAGGCTTTGGTTTGGGCCAAAGAGTTGATTCCGGAGGGTAGATATTACGTGGGCCTCGTGCCGTGTTTGAATCCGGAAACTTTGCACGACATCAAGTTTGGTTTGGAAGCCGCGCGTGCAGATTTATTTCAAAAAGGCCTGATGATCATCGACGCGCCCTACGGCACACCAGGCGAAGTGGTGGAACTCGCTTCGGACCTCGCCCTGTTGCTGGGTGCCACACCCATGCTGGCTGACCTCGCCGAATCGGATGGCTTGATGGCCACCATGCATCTCCTGCCTCAACTGGCCGCCGCGGCGCTATTAAATTCCACCGTGGACCAGCCTGGCTGGCAGGAAGCACGCAAAGTCGGTGGACGCGCTTACGCGGCCGTAACCGCGGGGCTGGCATATCAAGACGACATCGATGCGCTTGGCATGGCCGCCATGCACAATCGCACCAACATAGTGCGCGCCTTAGATGTGCTGATCGCCGCCCTGCACGGTCTGCGCGATGATATTGAGAATTTAGACGAAGAGGGCGTCGCGGCTCGACTCGAACAAGCGCTCGAAGGTCACAACCGCTGGCTGAACGAACGTTCCGCCGCGGACTGGCAGGAACATACCGAGAAGCACATCCTTGACCTGCCCAGTTTTGCCGAGCGATTCTTTGGGAACGCTTTCTACAAACGCACACCTGAAGAATGAAGTGCTACTGTTATATCGTTGAATGCGCGGACGGAACGTATTACACCGGCTGGACAACCGATCCCGAACGCCGCGTGAAGACTCACAACGCGGGACGCGGCGCAAAGTACACCCGTATGCGAAGACCGGTGAAACTGGTTTACGTGGAGCCGCAGGCTGACCGAACCTCGGCGATGAAACGAGAACGCGCCATCAAAGCGATGACGCGTGAGAAAAAACAAAAATTGTTTATGTGATTTTTTATGGGCGATCCAATGGATCGCCCCAACATTTTAATCGGTGAACAACGGTAAATGTCCCAGCGAGATGATGTGCATCCACTGAGCGCGGTCGCCTTCGGTGAAGATGGCCGCTTCCGCTGCGACCGTTGAGCCGGCTTTTTCCAGAATCAAGCGCATGCCTTGCAGAGTCGAACCGGTGCTGATCACGTCGTCAATAATGGCGACCTTTTTATCCTTCATAAGGTCGCGGTCTTTCTCATCCAGAATCAAAACCTGTGGTTGGCCGGTCGTGATAGAAAGCGTCTCGGCTTTGAGGGCATCGCCCATGTAAGGCTTGTAGGTTTTGCGCAAGACCACATACGGCTTTTTGGTTTCAACCGATAACGCATGCACCAGCGGAATGGACTTGGCTTCCGCAGTGACCAACACATCGTAAGTTATATCCTTTAGGCGTTTCGCCAATTCCGCGGCGCAAGCCTGGACGAATTCGGTATCGCCTAAAATATTGAGCAGGGCAATCCTTACTTTCGGTGCCACTTCAAAAAGACGCAAATCCCGTTTGAGTCCCGCCACTTCCACTGAATATGTTTCACGCTTGGCCATCGCTCGCCTCCATAATATATGCAAACAACGTGCCAAGTTTATCATAGAGTGAGGAGCACTTAAAAGCTTTTTGAGATCACGGAGCTCACAGAGAAAAAACAAAAGAAAGACTCAGTGTTCTCAGTGTGCTCTGTGGTAAACAACGAAAGGAGCTACGAAAACCTTAAAGCCTGCGAGGTATAATCTTTTTATGCTCCCTGATCTGCAACTGAACGATCACCTGCGCCTGCGCAAACCGCATCCGTGCGGCTCATACGAATGGACGGTGATCCGCCTTGGTGCAGATATCGGCCTCGAATGTAAAGGCTGTGGGCGACGCGTCATGCTCACCCGCCGCGAACTGTTGCGGCGGCTCAAAGTCAACCTCACCCAACAAACTCATGAATCAAACAAATAAAAAACCACATATCCTGTTTTTATTTTCCGATACCGGCGGCGGACATCGCTCCGCGATGGAAGCTATCGTCGAGGCCCTCAACCTCGAATTTGGCGATGCAGTCACCACAGAGTCCGTGGACTTCTTTAAGGATTACGCGCCACTGCCTTTCAACAAAATGCCGGACTGGTATCCGGAAATGGTCAAAGCTCCGCGCTTATGGAGCGCTTCATTCTATGCGACCAACGGCCGCGCCCGCGCTCGCGTCATCACAACGACGATGTGGCCGGTCGCGCGTCATGCCGCGCTGCAGATGATCAAGGGTCATCCCGCCGATTTGATCGTTACCGTTCATCCGTTTGCCAACACCTTCGCGCTGAAAGCTCTCGGCCGCCAACATCCGCCATTCATCACGGTCGTCACTGATATGGTCACTACACACGCGCTATGGTTCGATAAACGCGCCGACTTGATTCTTGTCCCAACCGAAACCGCGCGTCAGCGCGCGATCTCTTATCACATGCCAGAAGAAAAACTCCGCGTGGCAGGTTTGCCGGTCGCAGATCGTTATTGCGCGCCGAAAGGGGATCAAGCTGAACTGCGCGAAAAATTAGGTTGGCCGAAAGACAAGCCCATTGTCCTGATGGTGGGCGGAGGAGATGGGATGGGCCCGCTCGGGAAAGTCGCGCGTGCCGTAGACGAATCAGGCCTGGACGTTGGACTGATTATTGTCGCCGGGCGAAATCAACGCCTGAAAGCGAATCTCGAATCACAGACTTGGGAAAATCCCACTCTCATTTATGGCTTCACGCGCGACATGCCGGACTTCATGCGCGCCGCGGATTTCATCGTCACCAAAGCCGGCCCCGGGACAATTGCCGAAGCGATCAACGCTCAATTGCCGATTGTGCTGTATTCCAAATTACCTGGACAGGAAGATGGCAATGTGACTTTCGTGGAGGAGGAAGGCGCGGGCGTGTGGGCGCCGACGCCGCAATTAGTGGTGCGCGCTCTCACGCGTTGGATCAGCCGCCCGCACGAACGCGCGCGCGCGATCGAAAACTGTAAACGCGTGGCGCGTCCCGACGCGGCGCGCTTGATCGCACGTTCGATTTACGAGATGGTGGAACAAAAACAAACGACAGTTTGAAGACTCAGCACATCTAATTCCACTAGACATTGAAATAGC
>DATKNJ010000102.1:0-2479 GCA_035541395.1 Anaerolineales bacterium | reverse complement strand
GCGTCCCGAAAGTTGATTCCCTTGGATTGAGTTTTCTTTGGCCGATTGCTTTTTGCGCTCAACCCGTGTTCTTGAGTCCCGCCGCGATGCCATTGATGGTCAACGCCACCACTTCGCGCAGCGACTCGGCTTGTGCATCATTCGGGCTGGATAGCGCGCGCAAACGTCGTAGCATTTCCACTTGAATATAGTTCAATGGATCGACATAAGGATTGCGCAATTGAACTGCGTTCTGTGTGACCGGTTCCAGTTCGAGCAAGGTCTTGTGTCCGCTGATGGCAAGCATCTCTTTCTGTGTGCGTTGATATTCTTCGAGGATACGCGCAAAGATTTGTTTGCCTCGTTTCTGGTCGGGCACCAACTCTACGTACAAAGCCGCGATGCCCATATCCGCTTTGACCAGCGAAATTTCGGTGTTATCGAGCAGCGTTTTGAAGAAAGGCCATTTCTCGTACATCTCGCGTAGCAAAGCGCGATCACTGAATGACTCCAAACCGGTACCGAGGCTGTACCAGCTCGGCAAATTGAAACGCGCCTGCATCCACGAGAAGACCCACGGAATGGCGCGGATTTGAGTCACCGCGTCCGTGCTGGCGCGCGAAGCCGGGCGTGAACCAATTTGCAGTCGTTTGATTTCATCGAAAGGTGTGGCCGTTTGCCAGAACTGGATGAAGCCCGGTGTCTCATATACCAGGTTTCGATAGGCGCGCTGCGCGACATCCGACATCGCTTGAATCGCATTTCGCCACTCTGTTGGAACATCTGCTTCTTTCACAGTGGGATCGGAAGCCAGAATCACTGCGCTGGCAATTTGTTCCAGATGCCGATGCGCGAGATCGGGATTTGCATAACGCGAGGCGATGATCTCGCCTTGTTCTGTCAAACGGAAACGACCGTTGATACTGCCCGGCGGTTGCGCGCGGATGGCGTGGTTGGCTGGTCCACCGCCGCGCGCCACAGTTCCGCCGCGGCCATGGAAGATGGTCAGCTTGATGTTGTGCTTCTGCGCGACGCACGTGATCTCTTCCTGCACTTGATACAAAGCCCAGTTGGCCATCATGTAGCCGCCGTCTTTGTTGCTATCGGAATAACCGATCATCACCATTTGTTCATCGTGATTCGCTTTCAAGTGTTCGCGGTAAATTTCAGAAGAAAAGAGCGACTCTAAAATATCCGCTCCATCTTCCAAATCTTGAATCGACTCGAATAACGGTGCAATCGGCGGATCATCTGCTCCAGTCCAACGCGCTAAAAGAAGTACGGTCAAAACATCCGCAGCGGAATGAGTCATCGAGATCACAATTGGGCCGAGCATTTCGCTTCCGTACACGCTGCGCACGCGGCCGATCAGTTGGAACAAAGCCCAGGTCTCGGCGGTGGCCGCAGTAACTCCGGGATGATGAGAAAGCTGAGGGATTGGCTCCGCAAGCAAACGGGTGAGGAGAAGCGTTCGTTCGGGATGGGGCATATGCTCGAAATCGGATTCAATTTCCAGAGCGCGTAAAACTTCTCCCAACGCGGCATTCAATCGACTCGAATCTTCGCGGATGTCGAGCCGCGCGGCTTGCAGACCAAAGATCTGTAACTGTTGGATGGCGATTTTCAATTCGTCCTGCGCCAGACTGCGTGGCATGGCCGTTGAGATGATATGAATCGGTTCGAGCAATTCGTTCAAATATAAATGCGCGCGGTGTGGATCGCTTCGCAGCAGATGAGCTTTCATGTCGTCGCGCGAGGCTTCGGCTAAATCTTCTGTGAGGAGCGAAAGCACGAGGCGATAAGGTTCGTTGGCGTAACGCTCTTCGATGTAGGCCGCGTGTTTTGGAAAGGGACGGCGCTTCTCGATCCATTGAAGCAGTTCGGGCGGCGGCGGTACGCGCTGCGAACTGAGACTCAAATGGCGAGATAGTTCATGCAATGTTTCGCGGTGATTCTCGATGGCCAATCCGCGATGCAGGCGCAACGTCTCGGCTGTGACTTCGCTGGTCACATTGGGATTTCCATCGCGGTCGCCGCCGATCCATGAAGCAAGTCGCAGCCATGTGGCAGGTGCTTTCACATCGGGATAATATCGTCGCAAAGCATGTTCGAGATCATCATAGATAATCGGGATGGTATCCCAAAAAAATGAATCGACAAAATACAATCCGGTGCGGACTTCATCGGTGACAGCCGGACGAGCTGCGCGGCCGCGCTCGGTCAGCCACAAAGAAGAAATTTCGGCGCGCAAAGATGTAATAAGTTGTTCGCGCTTACGCGCCAATGGTGATTCTTCGCTGATTTGCCACCATAGTTTGGAAATGCGTTCGACTTTTGATAAGACAGTACGCCGCCGCGCTTCGGTAGGATGCGCGGTCAGAACCAGTTCAATGGAGAGGCTTTCTAATAAGGCTGATATTTGCTCTGCTGTAACGCCGCGCGCTTTGAGGGTGGCAATCGCTTCGCCAAGGGATTCGTGAATTGGCTCAGGGTAGTTTTG
>DATKNJ010000101.1:0-11216 GCA_035541395.1 Anaerolineales bacterium | reverse complement strand
TCATCGAACACTTCCGGCTTCTCGAGCTTGGCAATCAACAGCGGTTCACGCGCAGATTTATTCAATTTATGAATCGCATCGCGGACTTTCAACACATCCTCCGCCGAACGAACAAAGGAGATGGCCACCGCGTCCACGCCTTGCTCCAAACCGAAAGCCAGATCCGCTTCATCTTTGGGAGTGAACCCCGATACACGGATCTTCACCCCCGGCAAGTTGATTCCCTTATGGGAAGAGAGCGGCCCCCCCACTTCTACCCGCGCAGTCAGCTTGCGCGGTTGGGAATCCGTCACGGAAAGAGCCAAACGGCCGTCGTCCAACAAGAGCCGGTCGCTCACGCGCACCGAATCAAACAGTTCGGGAAAATCCACAGGAATGGCTTGCACGGTAGCCTCCGGAGCGGAGTCCTCCGCCGCGTATAGGCAGACCGATTCCCCGGCGGAGAGTTGAAGCGGCTCCGGCAAATTTCCAACGCGGATCTTGGGGCCTTGCAAGTCCTGCAAAATACCGATGGGCAAAGCCAACTTTTCAGAAATCCTGCGAACCGAGGAAATACACACCGCATGCTGCTCATGAGTCCCATGGGAAAAGTTCATGCGCGCCACATTCATCCCGGCCAGCGCCAGTTGTTCGAGCATCTCTTCGCTCTGGCTGGCAGGGCCGATGGTAGCCACAATTTTCGTACGACGAGTCATAATAAAGCCTCCAGCAAATTAACCGCCGGCCGCGGGCGAGAGTTTCGCCGCGACTGGGAATATTCCGTTAAGGATTTGTAAAACCATTTCAAGCTTTGTCATTCTGAGCCGTAAAACGGCGAAGAATCTCTTTTCTAATAAACCTCTTGCATCAATTGGTAACGAAAAGACTTAGCTAATTCCTTGCCACAGTTTTTACGGATGTGCGCGGATTTTTTTGACTCAATCGGTGAATCCGTGGCTAAAAAACACTTTCGCACGAGCCGCCGAGACGCACACAGCGCGCAGGTCTTCCATCAATCTTCCCTGCGTTCTCCGCGACTCCGCGGCCTTGAGGAGAACCACTTGGGTAATTATATGTAATGCAGTTCCTTCGCCTGCTTTTCGAGATCGGCGCGGAAACTGGGATGCGCGATACCAATCAATTGGCGGGCGCGTTGCCGAATGGTTTTTCCGTATAAATCGGCCACACCGTATTCGGTGATGATGTAACGAACATGATTACGCGTGGTCACCACGCCCGCGCCTTGTTGGAGCATACAGCTAATTCGCGTGACGAACGTGCCATCGTGAAGCGTGGTCGTGCTGGGCAACGCGATGATCGGTACGCCGTCTTTGGAACGCGACGCGCCGTAGACGAAATCCAACTGCCCGCCCACGCCGCTATAAAACTTTGGGCCGATGCTATCCGCACAAACCTGTCCGGTGAGGTCCACTTCGATGGCTGAGTTGATCGCCACCATGCGTTCGTTCTGCGCGATCACAAACGGATCGTTGATATATTCTGTGCGATGCAACTCGATCAGCGGATTATCATCTGCCCATTTATATAAACGTTGTGTGCCGATCAGAAAACCAGCCACGATCTTGCCCGGGTGAAGGGTTTTGCGCGCGTTGGTCAGCACACCGGAATCCACCAAATCGATCACGCCATCCGAGAAGAGTTCCGTGTGAACGCCGAGGTCTTTCTTGTGACGCAAATATTTGAGAACCGCATCCGGAATCGCGCCGATGCCCATTTGCATGGTGGCGCCATCCGGGATCAATTCCGCGATGTGTCCGGCGATCTTCTCCACTACATTTGGGTCGCCTTCTTCACTCATGGCCATTTCAGAAATCGGATAATTGACCGGCACGATATGATTCAAACGACTGACATGGATGAATGAGTCGCCTAATGTGCGCGGCATCTGCTCATTGACTTCGGCGATGATCACTTTCGCGGCTTCCGCCGCGGACTTGGTCAGGCCGACTTCCACGCCCAAACTGCAAAAGCCATGTTCGTCCGGCGGCGAGACGTGAATCATCGCCACATCCAGCGGAAGATAACCGCGCTTGAAAAGCAACGGGAATTCCGAAAGCAGCACCGGTGTGAAATCAGCGCGACCTTCTTGCACAGCTTTGCGCACATTACCGCTGATGAACAAGGTATTGACTCGTAAGTGCCCCTCCATTTCAGGCTTGACGTAATCCGCGGGGCCAACCGTCAGCGCCTGGCAAATTTCCACGTTCTTGAGGTTCGGGGCATGTTCCACCAAAGCCGCCAGAATCTTCTGGGGCACAGATACATTTCCAGTCAGGAAGATGCGCTGACCGCTCTTGATCACCTTCACGGCTTCCTGCGGAGTCTTCACGCGCGAGTTATAGATCGTGGTCCAATCCATCCGGCTCACTCCTTCCCCGCGACGACGCGCACTTCCTGCCGAAGTTTTCCCGCGTGTGTGACCACCGCGTGCTCGATGGCAGGATTATCTTTCATCGCCTGCTGCACGCCCTTGGTCGCGATCTCGATGATATATGGCAGCGCGGCATTGACGAATGCATCCGTGGCCGTGTGCGCCACAATGCTTGGAATATTGGGCACGCAATAATGCACGATCCCCTCTTCGACATACGTGGGATGATCGTGTGTGGTCGGACGCGAGGTTTCGACACAGCCGCCTTCATCGATGCTGACATCCACAATCACCGAGCGCGGCTTCATCTTGCGCACCGTCTCACGCGTGACCAAAAGCGGCGCGCGTTGTCCCGGGTTCAACACCGCACCGACGATGACATCCGCAACCGCGGCTGCGGACTCGATATTGCGTCGCGTCGAGCTGATCGTCACCACGCTTGGAAAGCGATCGGCAACGCGCTGCAGCGCGGCGATATTCTTATCGAGCACAGTCACATGCGCGCCCAGGCCTAAAAAGGCTTGCACTGCATTCGTGCCGACTACGCCCGCGCCCAAAACCAACACTTCCGCAGGCGAAACGCCGGGCACGCCGCCCATCAAAATCCCCTTGCCGCCTTCCGTATTTTGAAGCAAACGCGCGGCCGTCTGCGCCGCGATCAACCCGCCGATCTGGCTAAACGGGCGCAGGACCGGCAGCGATCCATCGGCCAGTTGAATTTGCTCATACGAGATCGCCGTGATCTTTTTTTCGAGCAAGGCATCCACTTTTTCTTTGCGGGCCGAGGCGAGATGCAGCAAACCGATCAAGACCGAACCGGGGCGAATCCAATTCAACTCTTCGAACAACGGACGCGCGATCTTTAACAACAAATCGGCCCGGCCAAATACTTCCTCCACCGAATAAGCCAGCTTGGCTCCTGCCTGTTCATAGTCTTGGTCGCTAAAGCCCGCCCCCGCTCCCGCGTCATGTTCCACATAAATCGTATGGCCTTGTTGAGCCAAAAGCTCCACGCCATCCGGAGAAAGTCCCACCCGAAATTCAAACGGCCGGCGTTCCTTTGGAATTCCAATGTTCATGCCACCTCCCAGTCTCGTCATTCTGAGCGGCGCAAAGCGCCGCGAAGAATCCTATTCAGCACGTAAGCGCCAGACTCTTCGCTGCGCTCAGAGTGACACATAAAAAATATCCTCATACGATGCCTACGGCATATTCAACACATCGCGAATATGCGGCAATGCCCAATCGATGGTTTCCTGATCGATCACCAACGGCGGCGCAAAACGAATCACATTCTCGTGCGTCTCTTTGGCGAGAATGCCGTGTGCTTGCAGCGACTCGCAAAAACGACGCGCACCGCGCGCTTCCGGCTTAAGCTCGATACCGATCAACAAACCTTTGCCGCGCACTTCTTTCACATGCGGGCTGGGAATCTCTGTCAACTGTTCGATGAAATACTCGCCGATTTCTGCCGCACGCTCCGATAATTTCTCCTCACGGATCACGCGCAAGGCCGCGCGTGCTACCGCGGCTGCCAGCGGATTCCCGCCAAAAGTGGAACCGTGCTCCCCCGGCGTGAATAATCCGAGAATATTCTTATCAGCTAACACCGCCGAGACGGGATAGAACCCACCGGACAATGCCTTGCCCACGATCATCACATCCGGGCGAACGCCTTCATGCTCCGAGGCAAATAACTTTCCCGTGCGCCCCAGGCCGGTTTGAATCTCATCCGCCATCAGCAAAACATGATTCTTCTTGCAAATCTCAGCGACTTGCTTGAGATAGCCCGCGGGCGGGATGATGACTCCGCCTTCGCCTTGAATCGGTTCCAATAAGACTGCCGCGGTGTTGGGCGTGATCGCTTTTTCTAAAGCGTTCGCATCGCCATATTTAACGGTGACAAATCCGGGCGTGAATGGGCCGAAGTCATCGCGGTAGGAGGGCTCGGTCGAGAACGAAACGATGGTCACCGTCCGCCCGTGGAAGTTGCCCGCGCAGGTGATGATCTCCGCTTGATGGCGCGGCACTTTCTTGACTTGATACGCCCACTTGCGCGCCAATTTGATCGCAGTTTCCACGGCCTCCGCGCCCGAGTTCATCGGCAACGTCATTCCGTAACCGGTCATCTCGGAAAGTTCTTTGTATAACAGAGGAAGTTGGTCGTTGCGAAAGGCGCGCGAGGTGAGCGTGACTTTTTTGGCCTGTTCCAACAAAGCTTCCAGGATTTTTGGATGAACATGGCCCTGATTGACCGCGGAGTACGCGCTCAAACAGTCCAGATATTTTTTGCCCTCCACATCGTAAACCCACACGCCTTCCGCCCTGTCGATGACCACATCCAGCGGATGGTAATTATGTGCGCCGTACTGTTCCTCCAAAGCGATGTAATCGTTGGTATTCATCAATTCACCTTAATTAAATTTTGTAGGGGCGGCCTGCAGGCCGCCCCTACGATTTTATGCAACACCCAATAGACGAGCCAGAATGGCCTTTTGCGCATGCAAACGATTATGCGCCTGCGGAAAGATCACGGAATGTGAGCCGTCGGCCACGTCGTCCGTTAATTCATGGTTACGATGTGCGGGCAAACAGTGCATTACGATCACATCTTTATCCGCTTCACCGACCAGCTTTGCGTTGACCTGATACGGCGGAAAGACCTGCTCACGTTTGGCAGTTTCTTCTTCCTGTCCCATGCTGGTCCACGTATCGGTGTAAATCACGTGCGCGCCTTTGACGGCTTCATGCGGATCGCGCAGGAAATTTAATTTGACGCCGGTTTCTTCTGAAATATCTTTCGCCACGCGCACAGCCTGCGGGTTCAAGTCAAAGCCTTCGGGATTCGCGATCGTGAAGTTCCATCCCAATTTGGCGCAGGCATGCATCAATGAAACCGCCACATTATTGCCGTCGCCCACGAAAGTCACATTCAAACCTTTCGCGCTTCCAAATTTTTCCTGAATGGTCAACGCGTCTGCCAATCCCTGGCAGGGATGGTTGTAATCGCTCAAGCCATTGATGACGGGAATACTCGACCACTTCGCTAATTCCAATACATGCGCGTGTTCAAAGACGCGCGCCATCAAAATCTGCACATAACCGGAAAGCACGCGCGCCACATCTGCGATTGACTCGCGCTTGCCCAAGCCGATCTCGTTCGGCGAGAGATACAACGCATCGCCGTCCATGTGACGCATCGCCATGTCGAACGAAACGCGCGTCCGTAGGCTGGGCTTTTGGAAGATCATCCCAAGCACCTTGCCTTTGAACAACGGCGGATTGCCCTTCTCGAAATATTCCTTCTTCAACCGAATCGCCAAGTCGAGCAAATCCTGGACTTCCTGCGAAGATAAATCAGATATTGCCAAAAAATGCTGCATGAGGTCTCCTTGTTACAGAGTATAACATTTGGGATTTTGCCTGCTACGTAGAAAGCGTCACACGTCCCGCGTGACATCTGTCTTTCAATTCGTCCTAATTATGCCGCCATCCTCACCTTTTTCCAATAACGCTGCAAGCCATCCGCGCTCATACCGAGCGGATTCGCCAACTCATACGCTTTGACAGTCTCCGGAGTCAGGCCAATTTCGCGGCCTTCACCTTCCATCCAATCTGTGAAGCTTTGGCGCAATTCCTCAATCCGCGGATCGGATGGCATCACTTGTTCGAGCCAACGTGAAGCAGAGTTCAGGCCTTTCTCCACTTCACTCAATTGCCAATCCGGGTCATCAAAGATGCCAAAATGAGTCGGCGCGATGTGCGCGAACTTTTCTTTTCGCAAACGCGCAAGGCTGGCATGCCAACGTTCGATGTGCAATTCCGGCGGCGGCATCGGCACGCGCAAATATTGAAAGCCGGGGATGCGCACGCCGCCCACATCGCCGCTAAAACAAATATCTTCAAAGAGATACGCGTAATGATGTTCTGCATGGCCGGGCGTATTGACCGCGACAAAACGCAAATCCCCGATGACGATTTCTTCCGCGTCTTGCACGACCTTGAGCTTATCTTCCGGTACGGACAGGAATTCTCCCCACAGCGTTTCCATCTGATCTCCATAAATACGCGCCGCGCTGGCCAACAATTTTTCCGGATGAATCATGTGCGGCGCGCCAACCGGATGGACAATGATCTGCGCGCCTTGCCGCGCCATCCAACCGGCCGCCCCGGCATGATCTAAATGAATATGCGTGAGCAGGACGTGAGTCACATCGCGGGGAGCGAAACCTTCTTTAGCAAGAGCAGCTTCGAGCGCAGAGCGAGTCGAGCCGGGGCCGGATTCGATCAGCACGACTCCGTTGGAATGTCGAATCATGTAGGAAGCAATGGCTTTGGGTCGTCCTTGAAAATTTAAATCAAGTGTGACAACAGGGGTCTTTGCCATATTTGTGCATCCTTTGGAAAAGAGGAACTTGCAAAGCTGCCGAGCGTCGCGCTGAGATCGGCATCACAGTAGATCGGGCAAGTTGGAACGCCGCGTTCGGTCAGGGAGCGGATGAGGCGATCTGAACCGGGCGCGCCGCCAAATGTTTCCGCAACGATAAGGACCACCACCGGCCGAAGCCCGCGTCGCTGCAAATTATCCACCGCTGCGAGAAGCTCAGGCGAAATCGTCGGCGTGACCAGAATCGCACTGCTGCCTTGCGGCAACTGTTGAACTTGCCGCGCAACCAATGCCGCCAACGAAAGCGGACTCTCCGCTTCAACGAAAGCCAGTGTGCCAAGAATTTTGCCTTCCTGCCTTTCGCTGCGTTCAGCAGGAATCGTAGTGGGCGACTGGCCGGAAGTCACCAATCCAACGGCGCGGCGTTGCTTAAGAAAATAATGCGCCAGCGAAGCCGAGATGCTGACCGCGTATTCCAACGTTGAAGGCGGCAGGTGAAACTCGGGCCGATGGCCGAAGAGAAAAGTATCGACCTTGAATAACAACGGATCGACTTGTGGATCGTGATGCGATTTTTGAGCGTGAACGATTTCCTGCGCGTCCATGAAGATCCAAATTTCGGCTTGCGGGTCCTGCTCGAACTCTTTGACCATCAACTGTCCGCGGCGGATACTGGTGGGCCAATGAATGCGCTTCATCGGATCGCCCGACATATATTCGCGCACACCGGCCGCGTGTGGTGTCACATCCACAGCTTTGCGGCGAATCACTTGTCCGCCGGGCAGCAAGCCGGGCGGAGAAAGAAAATTCTCCAGGTTAAAAATCATGGGCATGACAACCAAAGTGGAAGTGGCTGGAAACGAATGGTGGATACGGAATAACCCGAATGGATCGCCTACCGTCAGCGTAGTAGGTCCCAACGCAAACGAGCCCCGGCGCGTCAACCAACTGCGCGCGGTGTAACTGCGTTTCTGACGGCTGCCGACCAAAGTCAACAAACGCGAACCGGCTGCGTTCGGCAGCTTCGATTCATTCAAGACTTCAATCCACAAATTGATCAACCAACCGCGATTCACGACCTCAAAATGTTCTTCAAGAATGTCCCCCACATTGCCGCGCAAGGAACGCGTCTGTCGCTGCACGCGCAGCGAACGCGATGCCAGCCATGTCCACACCGCGCTGACCAATACCATCAAGATGCCTAAAGCCAGAAACCGCGAGTAGATTTCCTCGCCAGTGGCCAGCGCGCCGAAAATCCCAGCCAGAATCAACAGGGCGACTAGGATGCGCCCACTTCTCATTGAGTCTTCTTTCCGGCAGTGGATTTCTTAACGGGCCGCGGCGCAAAGTCACCGCCGGGCACGGGCGTGTTGAACAAAATCTCTTGCACGATGCGATCCGGACTGAGATCGCGCAAACGCGCCGCCGGGCTCACAATGATGCGGTGCCCCAACACTGGCACGGCCAATTCTTTGATGTCGTCCGGTAAAACATAGTCACGGCCCGATAACGCCGCGCGCGCCTGACCGGTGCGATACAACGCCAAACTGCCGCGCGGGCTGGCGCCCAAATATACGTCTTCGCTTTGCCGCGTGCGGCTGGTCAGGTCCACAATGTAGCGTTTGATGACTGCCGAGACGTATACGCGTTTGATCTCTTCGGACGCGATCAACAAATCCTTGACCTTGACGATCGGTTTCAACTCTTCGATCGGATGCCGAAGCTGCTGATCGTCCAAGACGCGGATCTCATCCGAAATGCTGGGATACCCTAACTGCAAGCGGAGCAGGAAGCGGTCCAGTTGTGCTTCGGGCAACGGAAAGGTGCCCTCGTATTCAATCGGGTTTTGAGTCGCCAACACCATGAAAGGTTTCGGCAGTACATGCGTCACGCCATCTACTGTGACCTGGCGTTCTTCCATCGCTTCGAGCAACGCGGCTTGAGTCTTGGGCGTGGCGCGATTGATTTCATCGGCCAGAACGATCTGCCCGATCACCGGTCCCGGACGGAATTCGAATTTTCCCTTTTGCTGGTTATAGATCGAAACGCCGGTCACATCGCTGGGTAGCATATCCGGTGTGAACTGGATACGATTGAACATGCAATCCAGCGAGCGCGCCAGGCTGCGCGCCATCATCGTCTTGCCAACGCCCGGAACATCTTCGATCAACACATGTCCCTGACATAATAGTCCCACTACCACCATCTCGAGCGATTGCCGCTTACCTACAATGACAGTTTCAAGATTGCCGATCACGCGCTCGCCAAAGGCTTGAATATCCATTCGATGAAATCCTTTCCGGGAGGATGGTTTGATTCTACGTGCAATTCGCCGGCTGGGCAAGTAGACCGGCCATTTCGAGTATAATCCGCCGCGTGCCCCCGTAGCTCAATGGATAGAGCGCCGGACTTCGAATCCGTAGATGTGAGTTCGATCCTCGCCGGGGGCGCCTTACTATGTCTGTCCCATCCTCTGACATTGAAATCATTCGTCTATTGCTCGCCCGCCTCGAGCGCATCTCCGTCGATTCACACGAGGCGCACCGCGCCAGCGGCGTACGCGGCGCGTTGCTCAAAGAGTTGGAGCGAATGGAGACCGGCCAGGGCGGAAACGAAGCTCACTTGCGTTTCTTGGAAGAACGAGGATTCACGATCCTGAATAAAGCGGCACGCGGAAAATAGAGTGATTTTCAGATTTGCAAGTTGGGGAAAAGTAGAAAGTTCAAGAGTAAGAAATAATCCGCCCATTTTCGTCTATGTCACAAGAGTATCGAGATTCCTTGTCGCGATACTTTTTAATGGTTCTGCAAAACAAAAGCCTGGGAGGGCTAATGGATACCTCGAGCTTATACACGTTACATCCCGAACAAATCGTGATGTATACCACCAAATATTGTGGGGATTGCCGTATGGCCAAAGCTTTTCTTCAGCAAAAGGATATTGAATATCTTGAGATCAATGTGGAGGGAGATTCGCAGGCCACCGCGTTCGTCAAAGAGTTGAACCGTGGTTATGTCAGTGTGCCTACCATCATTTTCCCGGATGGTTCGATGTTGGTCGAACCGTCAGTACAAGAGCTGAACGAAAAATTTTCCGCCTCGTAATGGCAGGTTGGCTGAAGCGCATGGGAGGAGTCAACGCTGATTGAATGGCAGCCAAATACCGGCCACGTGTGAATCGGCCCGTTAAATGATTTCGCCGCTGGGTGAGGGGGGCACCCAACGACGAAATCAAGTTTATTTTCGCATAAATCCCCAAAAAATTCAATCCCCATATTTAGGTTCTTAAGCGATTGTAAGCTGCCCCCTAGTGGTCTTGTAATTCGGAGCGGTCTGGATACAATAAGATAAAAAAACGGCTATGCAGAAATTATTCCCGCTTCTCCTCCTGACCTGGATGTTGACCGCGTGCGATTGGACAGTGAATCCACAACCGTTTCCGGTTTGGACCCCGATCCCGTCGCGCACACCGGGCATCGTCAGCCCAACGCCGATTATTCTGATTCCAACCATGACTGCCTCCGAAACGCCGGGAATTACTCAAGTAACGCCTGTGACTCCCACCACCGAGTTGGATTTCACACCAACTTTTACCGCGACAATCTCTTTCACTGATACTCCAACATTCACTCCGTCGCCCACATTCACTCAAGCGACTCAATCCGTGCAAGTGAATATCCTGGGCTGCAATACCGGGCTTGATATTGCGCATGGCATGGGTGAAGTGACCAACGCGTATGTGACGATCCAAAACACCGGCACAGTGGATTTGCCAAATGCCTGCGGATTGTTGCGCGCACAGGATGAGGGTCGTCCGCACCCTGATAAACAAAAGTGCGTGGATAATTTGCCCGCCGGTTATCAAGTCACATTCAAATTAACGGTCGATTCCACTTTCAAAGAAAATACGATCATTCAAGTGGATGTTACCTCGAACGATACATTGTTATCGCGCGTAGATAAGCAATCGTGCAAAAACCTGGATATTATCGGCAGCGCGATTCCTGGTGACATTGGCGTCGTCAAGCCGATTGTTCCATGAACGAATTTAATCCCCTCTACAAAGTATAATGACCTTATGACTGACGAACAATTAACTTCCCTGCCGCGGCACAAAATCGCCATGCTGATCGACGGTGACAACGCACAAGCTGGCTTACTTTCTCAAATGCTGGTGGAGGCCGCCCGCTACGGACAGGTCACTGTCCGGCGCATTTACGGTGATTGGACCACCTCCAACATGAACTCGTGGAAAGAGACGCTCAACTTCCACGCCTTTCAACCCATCCAGCAATTCCGTTACACCATCGGCAAGAATGCCACCGACAGCGCCATGATCATCGACGCGATGGATATCCTGCACACAAACGTGGTGGATGGATTCTGCCTCGTTTCCAGTGACAGCGATTACACGCGCCTCGCCACTCGCATCCGTGAAACAGGGATCTTCGTGATGGGA
>DATKNJ010000100.1:0-10026 GCA_035541395.1 Anaerolineales bacterium | reverse complement strand
GCAGACGATTCAAATCGGCGAACTGACGATGGATCGCAAAACATATCAAGTCACAGTGAACAGCGAAAGTCTCACGCTTCCGCTGAAAGAATTCGACCTGTTGTTTAAATTGGCAAGTTATCCGGGACGCACGTTTTCGCGTGAGCAATTGATCGAAGATATTTGGGGCTATGATTTTCAGGGCAATGATCGCACGTTGGATGTGCACATCAGCCGTCTGCGCGAACGATTCCCTGAAGAAAAATTTTCATTCAAGATCACAACCATCCGCGGGCTGGGCTATCGTTTGGAGACGGATTCATGAGAAGAACGAAACAAAGACTGCTCGGTTTTGCGTGGTTTGTCTTTGTGCTGATCTTTGTCAGTCTCATGATCGCGGCGGCTTTTCTCGTAACAAGTTATTTTTATAAAACCATTCGTTGGCAGCCTCCGACTCTTTTTATACAAATCATCAACACCTTATTAGGCTTGTTATTTGCCGGCGTCTTGGCCGGATGGATTGGCAGGTTCGCGCGTTCGAGAGGTTGGTTTCCGGAGAGGAATGCTTTTTCTTCCATCATTGATGCACTGGAACAAATCTCGCGAGGTGATTTTAGTGTTCGTCTGGCGGACAATGAGTATCGAGATAATCCCATGGTGAGCAAGTTGACCGAAAGCGTGAATAAAATGGCCAGTGATCTTCATCAATGGGAAAGTTTGCGACAGGAATTTGTCTCCAACGTGTCGCATGAGATTCAATCGCCGCTTACGTCCATTCGCGGTTTTGCGCAGGCGCTGGAAAATGATCAGCTCACTGCCGAAGAACGTCACCATTATCTCAGCATCATCGAAGACGAGAGCACGCGTCTCTCGCGTATTACGGCGGATTTGCTCAAACTGGCTTCGCTCGAATCCGATCAGTTGATGCTCGAGCCGAAAACGTATCGTTTGGATAAACAGATTCGGAATCTGATTCTGGCTTGCGAACCTCAATGGAAAGGCAAATCGCTTAAGCTGGATATTTCCCTTCATGAACTTGAGATCACGGCGGATGAGGATTTGCTTAGTCAGGTGTGGATTAACCTGATTTATAACGCGATCAAGTTCACGCCGCAGGCTGGTTCCGTCAAAGTGACGTTATCTCCCCGCGGCGATCAGGTCGAGTTCCGTATCTCCGATACCGGCATCGGTATCTCGGAAGAAGATCAGGCGCGCATCTTCGAGCGTTTTTACAAAGCGGATTCCTCGCGCACACGCACCAAAGAAGGCAGCGGTCTCGGACTTTCGATTGTCAAGAAGATTGTTGATTTACACAAGGGAACGATTGAAGTGGAAAGCAAGGCAGGTAGTGGCGCAACATTTATTGTTTGTTTGCCAGTGATAACATCGCAAGAACCATAAAATAACGAAGAGGACAAATACATGAACGATCAAGACAAGCTTATACATACTGTTGCGATCACTGAATTGATCAACCGCTATTGTGCTGCCGTGGATGAGAAAACATTTGACATGGCAACCATGAGTCAGATCTTCGCAGAGAATGCGAAAGTAATACGGCCCAACGGAATAGTCACGACCGGGCCAAAAGAAATTGGTGAAAGTATTAGCCGGAGTTTTAGCCGTTTCAAAGCCACGCAGCATCTGACCAGTGGTTTCGTCTTTACATGGATGAATGGCGCTACAGTCAAATTCCGGGCGAACCTGGTTGCCATGCATCTTTGGGCGGAGGGTGAAGGCGACCCAAATGTTGATCCCAAAGACAATTATTTTCTGGCTGGCAGCGTGATTACAGGACAGGTCGCCTTGGCCCCGGATGGCTGGCGGATTACCGAATTTGCCAATGAGCCGACCTGGCGGCAGGGTACTGGCTTTCAGCAGGTGCTCAACACTAGGTAACTAGCAAAACAAAAAGAAGAAATTATTATGTCAGAACAAACACAATCGCTAACGAATATGAACCCCCTCATCGAGCAAGTGCAAAATGAACTCCGAGCAAGTTTCGCGCAGCAGAATCAAACGGCCAAAAAGGGACAAATTGTTTTTGTTGGGTCCTCCCTCATGGAAATTTTCCCGATTGAAAAAATGCAGGAAGGCCTTGGCTTGGACAAACTGATTTATAACCGTGGGGTTAGAGCAACGACCACAGCGGATCTGTTGAAGCATATGGATCTTTGCATTTTTGATTTAGCGCCAAGTAAGGTTTTTATCAACATTGGTACAAATGACATAGGCTTCAATATTCCCGAATCTACTTTTCTCGCGAATTATGACGAGATTTTACGGCAAATCAAGGAAAGATTGCCCGAGGCACAGGTATTTGTGATGGCTTACTATCCAGTCAACTCGGTAGCAGATTTCGGTGAGGCAGAAGTTGAGCACGAGTCGTTATTTGCAACGAGAAATAATGAAATATTTAAATCAGCAAGCAACAAAGTGGCACAACTGGCGCAAAAGTATCACTTTGAATTTATTAATGTTAATGCTGGCTTAGCCGACGCAGACGGGAATTTGCGGCAAGAGCTTACATTTGATGGGGCCCATATGCTTCCCTCTGGGTATGAAATTGTGCTTAGGAATATGAAAAAATATTTATGATATAAAAATCACACCATGCAATCAAATCTATTTTATGGCTGATAGCTGAGGCTTATTCAGAACGGAACACAAATGCTAACCTATCTTGTGGCAGTCGTGATCTGCGTTTTAGTGATGAGAGGAATCATCTTTGTGATTCCGAAATTAAGAAGTAACAACGGAATTAACTGGAATTTTGACAAAACAACGTGGGCAACGTACCTGGCTTCTTTTGTCAGCGGAGTCTTATTCACCAATGCTGTGCCGCATTTTATTCATAGCGTGTCAGGAGAATATTTCCCGGCGCCGTTCGGAAAGTTTTAGGAAACGGATTGCCCGAATATCTTGCGAATGTCATTTGGGGATTCATCAACATTGTTTTGGGATACAACATGTTTGTCATTGGAAGAGTCTCCAGTCCAAACAAATGGAGAAAATTCTTCTTCTTTGCAGGAATCCTGGCAATGGGGATCTTCTTGTCTATTGTCTTTTCGCATTTCAATCAATAAATTCTTATCTTATTGCCATACCTGGGAGACATCTTCCATGAGTTTGCTCTTAGTGCTTCTTTATATTATTGGTTTATACGGCGCATTCATAGCTGGCTCGATGCAGCGAAGAACGAATCATTTTGCTTCAAGATTTCATTTTCCGCGCGCGACCCTCCTGATGACATTGGCAATTGCCATACCGACTACTTTACAGTTCTTCTTTCCTGTGATTTTGAATAACTTTGAGCGCGACACTATGCGTTTTTTGTCCGGCGATTGGTGGAGAATCATCACTCCACTTTTTGTTCAAGATGGAGGCTTGGCGGGCAGCGTTTTTAATCTCGTGAGTCTGCTTCTCGTTGGAAGTGCGGCCGAGCAGTTATGGGGAGGTCGAAAATGGATCATCATCTTCCTGGTTGGGGGAATTCTCGGCGAATTGGTTGCCTTTGCATGGCAGCCGGTCGGCGCGGGAAACTCCGTTGCCAATTTCAGTTTGGCTGCCAGCGTTGCTGTATTTTGTTTTGCATTTAATCCACCGCGGCCTGTGCGGATTGCGTCTGCCTTGGCATTGGGAGCCTGCGCGGTGCTGCTTTTCTTGAAAGATATTCATGGCGCAGCATCTCTAATTGGCAGCCTCATTGCTATTATCATGATTTGGTTCGAACGCCACTCTCATACCTGGGAGATTAGAAGAAGGTTTAAGCAATGATAGATTGCTATCCGGCTCACCCGCATTAATAGGAGTAGTTGAAAAGTGTTTCATCGCAAAATGTGATGAGACACTTTTTATGTTTCACAGTTTAAATTCAGTTAACAGGAATATTTTATGATTTGCAAAGAATCACAGAGAAACTCGTAGATAAAGTTATCGAGAAAGGAAATTTAGAGAATGCAAAATCGTTCTAATCATGGCCGTGGAGAACGCCCCGCGTTATTCAGTCAAAACGAAACCAATATCTCATTCAAGTCCGTGAATTGGGGACGCTTGTTTGGTTATCTCAAACCATATCGTGGAAGAATGGGATTGGCTTTGCTGGCCCTCCTGGTCTCAAGCGGATTCGGACTGGCCTTCCCGTTGGTCATCGTGCGCCTGCTGGATTCTGTGACCAAAGCCAAAAGTTTTGCGCCGCTTAACAATCTTGCCCTGTTATTGATCGGCATCTTTTTATTGCAGGCGATATTCACTTCGATCCAATCTTATTTGCTGGCTTATATCGGTGAACACATCGTTTACGATTTACGAACATCGCTATACAACCAGTTGCAAAAGCTTTCGCTCAGCTTTTACTCATCGCGCCGCGTAGGAGATATTGTCTCGCGTCTCTCCAGCGATGTGACCCAAATGCGTACCATGCTGACCAATAATCTGACCGGTTTCCTCAGCCAAGTGATCACTCTGATCGGCGCGATCGTTATCGTCTTGACCATGAACACGCGCCTTACACTGTTCATTCTGGCGCTAGTTCCTGTGTTGATTGTAGTTGCTGGAGTCTTTGGAAGCCGCTTGCAAAAAGCCAGCACACAGATTCAAGACCAATTGGCTGATTCAACGGTGGTGGCCGAAGAAGGCTTGCAAGGCATTCGCGTCGTGAAAAGTTTCGGGCGTGAAGACTACGAAGTCAGTCGTTATAACAACGCCATGGAAAAAACATTCCGCGCCTCCTTGCATATGGCGATCAACAGTTCGGCATTTCAAGCGTTGATGATGTTCCTCGGTTTCAGTACCATTGCGGCCATTATGTGGTACGGTGGACGCGAAGTCATCTCCGGCCATTTGACTCTGGCGATGATCACCGGTTTCCTCATGTACGGCATTTCGATTGCTGGCAGCCTCGGCGGTCTTGCAGGTCTATACGCGCAGCTTCGTTCGGCCATCGGCGGCGTGCAGCGCGTCTTTGAAATTTTGGATACCAACCCAACGGTCCAAGACGAACCGGACGCGAAAGTAATGCCTCCCGCGCGCGGTCACATCCGCTTCGAAAATGTCTCGTTCACGTATGATGGCGAAGCGCCTGTTTTGCAAAATGTCTCGTTGGATATTCCGGCTGGAGAAATCCTCGCGTTGGTTGGACCGAGCGGCGCGGGCAAAAGCACCATCTTCAATTTGATTCCCCGCTTCTACGATCCGACCGATGGCTGCATCCGCCTCGATGGGCAAGACCTCCGTTCAGTGACTCAGCACAGCCTGCGCGAGCAAATTGGCATCGTGCCGCAAGAGACGATGCTGTTCGGCGGTACGATCCGCGAAAATATTTTATATGGACGATTAAATGCGAGCGAAGAAGAAATGATCGAAGCGGCCAAAGCCGCGAATGCACACGAGTTCATCATGGCTTTTCCAAAACAATATGATACGGTGGTAGGCGAACGCGGCATGAACTTAAGTGGCGGTCAGCGCCAACGTATTGCGATTGCGCGCGCCATTCTCAAAGACCCCGCGATTCTTTTGTTGGATGAAGCCACCAGTTCGTTGGACAACGAATCGGAAGGTCTGGTGCAGGAAGCGTTGGATCGTCTGATGCAAAACCGTACAACTGTGATTGTGGCACATCGCTTGAGTACCATCAAAGTCGCGCATCGCATCGCGGTGTTGGATCAAGGTCGCATCGTCGAGCTGGGCACACATGATGAACTGATGGAGCTCAATGGTTTGTATGCGCGCTTATATTCGATGCAGTTCCGCGATCCTGAAGAGGAACTGGTGATGCTGAAAGCGACAATGGCCGCCTCGAACGGGAATCATCGCGAACCGAAAACGCCTGAGCGATCAACCGGTTTATTAGGTGCGATTCTGGGACGAAGTTAGACAATTTTCGCCAAAAACAGCAGAGGTTTTCATCCTCTGCTGTTTTTTTAATCTGGTACTGTGGTAGCCTTGAAGATGGCATAACCGGGTGCTATTATCTGAATAATAATTTGCCAAAAGGAGTCAATTATGTTTAACTTTGGAAAGAAACCGAGTGAAGATCCACAGGAAGCTTTGGACAATGCCAAGAAGACTTTGAATAAAGGCATCACCGGCGGCCTGACGAAGGCTTTCATGGGCAAGGATTTTGTCGATAAGATGAACAATGCCATGGATCAGGGCCAGGCTGCGATCGATATGCAGAAGTCAGGCGCGTGGCTGGCGCAGGCCGGTATGGATGCGACTGCCGAAGTGACGTCCATTCAGGATACCGGCAAGCTGATCAACTTCAACCCGGTGGTTAAACTGGGATTGAAAGTCCAGCCGATGGCCGGTCCAGCGTTCGAGACCGTCGTTGAAACGATGGTTTCCAAGATTGCCGTCCCGCGCGTGGGTGATACCATCAAGATCAAATACAACCCGATGGACCCCTCGCAAATTGCCGTGGTGTAAATTTCAACGTTACAACATATAATAGACCTGCGATGTTAAACGTCGCAGGTCTTTATTTTATCTGGGCAGAGACCCAATAAGTAATTCCGTCCGGCAATCAACTTTGATGTAGGAGCAGGAGATTCATGATCAACATTGCCAATTTCCTCGAAGGTCTTGAAAAACTCGCGTATAAGATTTTGCTTTGGATCATTCTGCTTCCCAAAACGCTTCTGAAGATCATTCTCGATCCGCGTTGGGCGCCGGGTTACATCGAGGAGGAGCTGCATAACGATCAGACTCCGCCTTTTGACGAATACATGTCGCCCATCATCCTGTTTCTGGTTGTAACGTTGATTCCCGCCTCTTTCTTATCGATTCTGCCGACATACGGAGTCCAGATGGTCTCGCCGACCGATCAATCGATCTCGGGCCGGACTCTCACCGTGGATGCCGAAGCAAGGTTCAAGCCTAATTCCACCGACGTACATCACGAGTTCTGGTGGATCGTTTCAAAAACGGAAACGAATGGCGCGGGAACGTTGAGTACATTCCTCGGCGGCGAGAGTCACAGTGATCTGGATGGAGTCCACCAATTGAACAGCACCTTTGTCAAGAGTGCGTCGGTGAGTGCCTCATATTCCTTTCAAGTCATTGATCCGAACACACTTCGGGATGGTTATTCTTATACATTTACCGATCCTGGAAATTACTATGTTGATTTCCGCGCTGTGAACTTTCGGACGAATCTGAATCACAAGATCGAGGACTATTATGGAACGGTCAGCGTCTTTGTGCCTGCTGACCCGGAAGCGCCGATGACAATCTCTGCGGCCAATGTGGGTTTTACATCGGTCAAGCCTCTCCTGGCTCAGCAAACCGGTCAAAGCCGAAACGTGGAAGACATTCTCACCAGTGAAGGTACGTATGTTCAAGCGCTCATTCTTTTATCGTTGCCGCTTTTGTTTGCACTGGCCACCAAAATTTTTACCGGAGTTCCTATCGGCGAAGAGGGCATCCGCGAAAGTTTCTATGCTCAGTGTTATTACTTTGCGCCTCTTAGTTTGTTCTTCTGGGCTTCTTATTATTCCGGCTATTTCTATACGCCGGATATCTTCCCCGTTTCAAATCCGTCGATCAACATTCAGTCTTGGATCGGTCAAGCTACGCTGATCGCTATCGCGATTTGGTTTATCGCGGTGGAAACGGCCGCCATCGCACGCGAACGAAAGATCCGCCTGTGGGGATCGGCTTTGATTCTTGTCGTGTGTTTGGTGATTTTGATTACCGCGTATTATGTTTATACGGCGCTCTCTCTTGACTTTTACCTGCTTCGCAAATCTGCAATTTGGTTCTACCCGTTGGCAAGTTTGGCGATTGCAGTCAGCTTCGTCTTTGTGCGGATCGGGAAACGCGTGGTCAGGCGCAGACGAAAAAGTTAAACGGAAGCAGGCTTTGGTTCGGAACGAATCGAAACAAAAAGCGCACCCTTCAAGGGATGCGCTTTTTGTTTTCCTAAAGTTTTTCCAGTTGATCGACCATGCTCTTGACCACATCGAAGCCGCCTTGCCAGAATTTGGCCGAGCGGATGTCCACACCTGCGTCTGCCAAAATCTTCGCGGGCGCTTCCGAGCCGCCGGCGGAAAGAATCTTGAGATACTTCGGCTTGAACGATTCGCCCTCAGCCTTGAACTGTTGGAACAGCGAAAGTACAAGCAATTGTCCGAAGGCATAGGCATACACATAGAACGGCGTATGGAAAATGTGCGGAATCGAAACCCATTCCCATTTGAACTCGTCCATTAACTCCATCGAGTCGCCGAATTGTTCTTTTAAGTTTTCGAAATACGCAACAGAGATTTCATCCACCGAGGCGTTCTTTTGCACCATATCATGCGCGTCTTTTTCAAAGATGGCGAAGAACGCCTGGCGCATGATCGTAGCGTAAGAATCGTCCACTTGGCGGAACAAAATATCGCGCCGCACGGATTCGTCGGTCTCTTCAGCCAACAGCTTTTCGATCAACATCATTTCACTGAAAGTGGAAGCGGTCTCAGCCAATGGCAGCGATGAATGATACGTGAACGTGCTGTGATGAGCGGCCAGCATGGCATGAATGGCATGCCCCAACTCGTGTGCCAGTGTGGCGACTTCGCGCGCGGTGCCTTGATAGTTCAGCAACACATACGGTGTCATATCCGGTGTGACTGACCAGCAGAACGCGCCGCCACGTTTGCCTTTGCGCACTTCGCTATCGAGATGGTTTTGATCAAAGACGCGCTGCGCCAAATTTGCCATCTCTGAACCAAAGCCATTGAATGAAGACAGTACCATTTGTGCGGCCTCATCAAAAGTATAAGTTTTGGTCGAGCGCGCGACCGGTGCGTAAATGTCATAACGACGCAGTTTGGCTAGACCCACGTGCTTGGCTTTGAGTTTGAAATAGCGCTGGAAGATTTTAGCGTTTTTGCGCGATACATCCAGTAACGCGTCGACGGCTTCATCGGGCACATTATTGCCGAGGTTGCGGGCCGCGATCGGGTTTTTGAATTTTCGCAAGCTGATGTTCTCGTTATACCAATCTCGTACCAGCGTTTGATACATCTGGCCGAGGATTGGCCCGTCCTCACCATACACGCGATAAAGTTCCTGATACGCGGCGGCGCGGAGTTCGGGTTCAGGACGATACACATAACTGGACAATTCACCGCGCGTCAGTTCTTTAGTCTCGCCATCCACTTTCAGTTTGAAAATATATCGATTCGTGATGGCATCATACAACGTAGTCAACGCGTTTGAGCCGGTCACGTTCTTTATGTTGATTACTTTTTCTTCCGGCTCGCTTAACGTATGCGGGCGGAAGTGGCGGATTTCATCAAGATAATAACGATAATCACCGGAGGATTCCATCAAGCGCTGCGCGTTGGCGTCATCGAGATCCTTCCACCATAAGCTGAAGAACAAAATACGGTTTTCGATTTCAGCCAAAAATTGTTGAACGCGCGTTTGCAAAGTTTGCGAGGGCTGGTCTTGTGTATCGGCCGCGAAAGATAATCCTGCGAAGGCGTACAACTTGTGCGCGGCATAAGTCATCTGCTCAGAGGCGCGCACGATTTCCAAAAATTGTTCGTTCGTCATATCCGGTTTGAGTTTGCTGCGCACGCCTTCGAAAGTTGTCACGCCCTCTTCGATTTTCTCGAAAGCTGCTTCGAGTTCAGGGCTATCCATCGAAGGGAAAAGATCGGCCAGACTCCAACGCGAAAGTGTATATGTGGTTGCCATTAAATGCTCCTATGTGTAAAGGCATGATTATCGTACCCTTACAAGATTTATATATTGAATCGGATGTGAACGATGTCGCCGTCTTTGACGAGATATTCCTTGCCTTCGAGACGTAACTTGCCTTTGTTTTTCGCTTCGTTCATGGACCCGAGGCTGGTGAGGTCGTCATAAGCCACTACCTCAGCTCGAACGAATCCACGTTGCAGGTCGGTGTGGATTTCGCCCGCGGCCTCTTGCGCGGTCGCGCCGCGGCGAGTAGTCCATGCGCGCACTTCATCTTCACCGACTGTGAAGAAGGACTGCAGATTCAACAGATTATACGAGAGTCGAATCATGCGATTCAAACTCGGTTCTTCGATG
>DATKNJ010000099.1:0-4688 GCA_035541395.1 Anaerolineales bacterium | reverse complement strand
GAGCGTTTTTCTGCCGCGGGGATTCAAGCTGAGTTCGTGCAGGATAATCATTCCGCCTCAAAGCAAGGGGTTTTGCGCGGACTTCATTATCAAATCCAACAAGCGCAAGGGAAATTATTACGCGTGGTGAGTGGAGAGATTTACGATGTGGCTGTGGATTTGCGTCGCAGTTCATCGACTTTTGGCCGCTCTGTGGGTGTAATCCTTTCGGCGCAAAACAAAAACCAGCTCTGGATTCCCTCCGGGTTTGCTCACGGGTTTTATGTGTTGAGTGAACAGGCAGAGATTCTTTATAAGACCACAGACTATTACGCGCCACAATGGGAGCGGACACTTCTTTGGAATGACCCCGCGCTTAAAATTAATTGGCCATTGGTGAATGGTCAGCCACCAATCTTATCTGCGAAAGACGCAATTGGGAAACCTTTATCCGAAGCAGAGACATACGAGTAAAACCGATGAAACAAGTTTTAGTCACTGGCGGCGCGGGCTTTATCGGATCGAACTTCGTCCGATATTTGCTCAAAGCAGAGTCTCAGGTTCGCGTGATAAACCTGGATGCTCTCACGTACGCGGGCAGCCTTGAAAATCTTAAAGATTTGCCCAATGCAAATCGGTATACTTTTGTTCAGGGAAATATCTGCGATCGCGACTTTGTCAGCAAAGTCTTGCGCGAACACCAGATCGATACGATTGTTCATTTCGCGGCCGAGACTCACGTCGACCGTTCCATCCTGGGCCCTGAACCTTTTGTTCAAACCAATATCGTGGGCACGTTTACGCTGCTGGAAGCGGCGCGCCAATTCTGGTTAACGGAAGCAGCTTTTCCAGTTGAGACGATTCGCTTTCATCATGTTTCCACTGATGAAGTCTATGGCTCGCTGAGTCCGAAAGACCCCGCGTTTTCCGAGTCTACGCCGTACGCGCCCAATTCACCTTACGCGGCTTCCAAAGCATCCAGCGATCATTTGGTGCGTTCTTACGGCCACACATTTGGACTGCCGGTGACAATTTCGAATTGCTCCAATAATTATGGCCCGTATCAATTTCCCGAGAAGTTGATCCCGTTGATGATTTTGAATGCGCGAGCGGGCAAGCCATTGCCCGTCTATGGCGATGGCCAACAGATTCGCGATTGGCTTTTTGTGGAAGATCACTGCGAAGCGATTCATACGATTCTTACGAAAAGCAAGACCGGCGAAACCTATAATATCGGCGGCGGGAACCAGCCAGCGAATTTGACGATTGTGGAAACCATCTGCGATATGTTGGATGAATTTCAACCCGCGTCCACCTCTTATCATGAACTGATTAAATTTGTTACGGATCGCCCCGGGCATGATCGTCGCTATGCCATGGACATTCGTAAGATTCAACGTGAACTTGGCTGGCAGCCGCGTCATTCCCTGACCGATGGCCTGCGCGCCACAGTCGAATGGTATTTGTCCAACTCTGGTTGGATGACCGCGATTCAAAAGCAGCATGATTATCAACGTTGGGTGGATCAAAATTATCAGAAGCGGGAGAAATCAGCATGAAAGGAATCATCCTGGCGGGCGGGCGCGGCACGCGTTTGCATCCGCTGACTCTGGCCATCAGCAAACAATTGCTGCCGGTTTATGATAAGCCGATGGTGTACTATCCGCTTTCGATGTTGATGCTGGCGGGCATCCGCGAAATTTTAGTCATTAGCACGCCGGAAGACTTGCCGCTGTTTCGCCGTCTGCTTGGCGATGGGAGTCAATGGGGGCTGAGATTCGCGTACGTGGAGCAGGATCAGCCTCGAGGCCTGGCTGACGCGTTCCGCGTCGGCGCAGATTTCATCGCGGGTGAGACCTCCTGCTTGATTTTGGGCGATAACATTTTCTTTGGTCATGGCCTGCCAGAAATGCTGCGACGCGCCTCCGCGCTGAAAGAAGGCGCGTTGATCTTTGCTTATTCCGTGCGCGACCCGGAACGTTATGGTGTGGTGGAATTTAGTAGTGATGGCAAAGTGTTGAGCTTGGAAGAAAAGCCCAAGAAACCGAAATCCAATTATGCAGTGCCGGGAATTTATTTTTACGATTCGCAGGTGGTGGATTTTGCGTCGCACATGCGGCCCTCGGCGCGCGGCGAACTCGAGATCACAGATTTGAACTCGCTTTACTTGAAGCGCGAACAACTGAACGTGGAAGTCCTTGGGCGCGGTGTGGCCTGGCTGGATGCGGGCACGCACGAATCCCTGTTGCAATCGGCAGGTTTTGTGCAAGCGGTGCAGGAGCGCCAGGGATTGATGATCTCATGCCCTGAAGAGATTGCGTATCGCATGGGTTATATCGATGCGGACCAACTCAAGGCGCTGGCCGATCAAATGTCCGATAACGGTTATGCTTCCTACTTGGAACGTTTATTGGAGTAATTCTTGAAGATTCTTTTGTTCGGTAAGAATGGTCAGGTGGGGTGGGAATTGCAGCGCACGCTTGCGCCTTTGGGCGAAGTCTGCGCGGTGGATCGCGAAGAGCTTGATCTGCAGGATTTATCCGCGCTCGAAAAATTTACGCGCGAGCAGCGCCCACAGGTGATTGTCAACGCGTCTGCTTATACTGCGGTGGATCGCGCTGAACAGGAGCAAGAACTGGCATTTCAAATTAACGAGCATGCCCCGCGCGTGATGGCCGAGGTCGCTCGGTCTTTGCGCGCTCCTTTCATTCATTTTTCTACAGATTATGTTTTTGACGGTGAGTTGGGCCGCCCGTATGTCGAGGACGATGCGACCAATCCGTTAAGTGTTTATGGTCACAGCAAGTTGGCAGGGGAGCAGGCCATTCAGCAAGTGGATGGAACTTATTTGATTCTACGTACCGCCTGGGTCTATAGTTTGCGCGGCGACAGCTTCCTTCGGAAAGTGATGGAATGGGCACGCGCTCACCCTACGCTGAAAATTGTTTCAGACCAAATTAGCAACCCTACCTGGGCGCGTTTCCTCGC
This sequence comes from Anaerolineales bacterium, assembly GCA_035541395.1. GTDB lineage: Bacteria > Chloroflexota > Anaerolineae > Anaerolineales > Villigracilaceae > JACPVF01. The sequence continues at coordinate 1,721 of DATKNJ010000099.1, read as the reverse complement.
CGAGACTGTCAGCTTGCTTATCGCAAAATCGGGCAATGATCCTTCCCCTTATTTTCAAGAAAGAAGCGGGACATACCACCTAGCCGGAAGTGGCTACGCCTCGCGCTTTGAATGGGCGCAGGAAATCCTCACGCTCGATCCAAAACGTGAAGAACAAATTGTCCGCGAGCTGCAACCTGCGCTGACGTCGGAGTTTCCAACCCCGGCGAAGCGTCCGTTATTCTCGGCGCTGGATTGTACAGAGTTTGAGCGAGTCTTCGGGTTGGGGCTGCCAAATTGGAAGCGGGGTCTGGCACTGGCATTTGAATCGATTTCCTAACTACGCCGAGCCCTGCCTTGACGGTTCGGCGTTGACGTAGTAAATATAATAAATAGTTCCATCCAGCCTTTTTGATGCGGTTGGATTCCAGCCCAATTTGAAAAGTTATTGAAAATCTCCCATCTCAATTTTAGTACTATACTTTTGAAGGCTCTTCGATTTTTTAGCGTGTTTGTTTGCAGCAAGGAGTTGTAAATGTCCCGAAGAAATCTCTATTTGAATCGTACTCTTTCGTTGGCGGTTGCAATGACCCTGATCTTAACGTTGCAACCTTCTCCAGCCGAAGCACATGGATCATTTATTCCTTCGCAGACTCATGTTCAGTCAGGCAGTTTATCGATGCCTGCCCCTACCAATAGCTGGGATGGAATTAGTAATGTTTACAATCTGGATAGCGTGATACCACCTGATGTAAATGGTGATGTGGGCCCGGATCACTATGTTCAAGTTGTAAACAACCTTTATTCGATCTGGAACAAGGTGGGGGTGAATTTATTCCCTTATGGTCCCCATCAGATCACCGAACCGTTTACCGGTTATGGTGGTTTGTGTGAGTCCGATCCCGGAAATGGTGGGATGGTGCTTTATGATCACATGGCAGACCGATGGGTTCTCACCTACCCTGCTTATGGGGTGGGTCAATATCTTCAATGTGTCGCAGTATCCAAGACACCCGATCCGGTAAACGGCGGGTGGTATCAGTATAGTTTTCTTATCAGTACTAACAAGGTCAATGATCATCCTAAATTAGCGATATGGCCGGATGGCTATTACATTGTATTTAATGAGCTTGATCCTGCCACACAAGCTTTTAAGGGAGAAGGAATAGCGGCCTTCGAGCGCCAAAAGATGCTACAAGGCCAAAGCGCAGAATATTACTCGGTTGACCTGAAACAAAGCTTTCCCACCTCCAATTTGCATGATATGTTATTTGCCGACCTTGATGGCACCCCACCTGCGGCCGGAACACCAGCCTATCTCGCACAAGTGAATGATGGCAGCACCGGGAATGATCAACTGGAAGTTTGGCAGGTGGTTTCCAACTTTGGCACCGGAGCGCCTGCGCAAATTGGGCAGACAAAGTTCATCAGCGTTCCCGACTTTTCTTCAAGCTTTTGCAGTGGCGCTGTATGTATACCGCAGCCCGGTACTACGCAAAAGTTGAATCCCATCTCCGCTGGACTAATGAATCGTCTACAGTACCGTTACCAAGGCGGGGAAAGTTATCTGGTGGTCGATCAAACCGTAAACGTGGGGAGCAATCAAGCAGGGATTCGCTGGTATCAATTGGAAAGCGGTGATTTCAATAACTGGAGCCTGGCGGATTCCGGTACCTATGCGCCGGATAGCAACAATCGTTGGAATGGCAGCGCGGCCATGGACGCTTCCGGCAATATTGCTG
>DATKNJ010000098.1:0-11270 GCA_035541395.1 Anaerolineales bacterium | reverse complement strand
TTATTTTCGCTATTTATTGTGTGGGTAATCATCTCTGCGGATGAAAGTACGCTTCCACATGCCATTCACGCGCTTTATAACTTTCCGAATGGCGATAAAGTTGGGCATTTCATCCTATACGGATTGCTCAACTTGATTTGGACTCTGACTCTCCTACCGCGCCCGCGCCCCAACGCAAAACGGATCATTCTACTCTCAGGCTTGGTCCTGGCGGCGCTGGTCGGACTCGAAGAGTGGAGTCAATCGCTATTCGCCTCGCGCACAATGGACATCTTCGATTTGTTGGCGAGTTATTCGGGGTTGACGGTCGCGGCGTTGATTGTTTATCGGATGAGAAACGCGCGCCCCTCACCGGAGATCAACAGAGATGAACAGTGATTCTGTCATTTCGCCATTTATCGAACGAAGGTAACGTTTATCTCCGTTCATCTCTGGCTTGTATATTTTTTAGATATGTTTAGTTACGGCATCAACTGCAGATGCCCTTCAGCATCGGCTTCTGCCGCGCTTTGATCCCAGATCATCGGATAATACTGAATATTCGCCCACATCTCTGCCATATCAATGTAATGCTTGTTATAGGCATGACCGGATTGGCCCGTAGTGTGAACGGTGAGTGAGTTGTTGAGATTTCCCAAATCCACGATCATGCGCATGGACGGGACATCGGTCACATCGTAATTCATCGTCGCGTCCCAAGCCGTGGCGTTGACAATCGAGCCGCCGCCGCTGACTGCGAACGGTCCGCGATTGAACAATGACTCAATCGGTGGCACACCCGATTCGCCCAGTGTTTGATTCTGGAACGTGGCGGTGTGCAATCCACCCCATTTCCATTTACTGGTATCTGTGCCGAACTTGCCTTCCACTTCTTTTACAGCTTGGCCGAAGGCTTTGGTGAACATGTCATCGCGTGTTTCCACTTTATCTTTTGTGGACTTGTCGTCCCACCAAAAACTATTCGGGTCTTGAGCAATCGTCCGCATCACTTCGAACCATCGGTCGCCGCCGGATGGCCAATATTTTTGCGGCAGGTCATCATCGAAGGTGTCGGCCAGCAGATTCTTCCAGAACGATTCGTATAACGCCGCCGGTGCGGAATCCATCGAAGCCTGGTAATCCCAGCCTTTCAACAGATCGCGGACTTGCACGAGATGCGAGTCACTTAAAGGAACAGTCATCAGAATCGGCACGAGAGCCGCGGCGCTGGCGTCGTAATCATCGCCTTGCATTTTTTGGATATAAGGAATATCAATCTTGCCGGGCGCGCTTTTGATCAAATCCACAATGCGATCCGCGCGGAAACCGTAATCCCAATCCGCAGTGATGAGATATGGATAATCATTCGGCGCGACCTGATTGTTGGCCGTGGCGATATATCCTTCGCTAGGATTGAATGTATAGGGCAATTGATCGAACGGGATAAAGCCTTTCCATTCATATTCGTCTGTCCAGCCAGGAACAGGATAACGGCCATCGCCATTGGCGCGGATTGGAATGTCACCGGGCATTTGATAGCCGATATTTCCATCGACATCCGCGTACAACAAATTTTGCGCGGGCACGTGGAAGTTGCTCGCTGCGTTGCGGAAGTCGGTCCAGTTTTGCGCTTTATCAAATCCCCAAATTGCTTCAAACGGTGTGGAAGGAGAGAGCGCAGTCCACTTCAGCGCGATCACATAGTTATCTGGCAAGGCCAGCGCGGCCTTATCTTTGAATGGAACAAAGGTCTTATCGTTGGGATCGCCTTTGTCTTCCAATGGGCCGTACGAATCCGAGATCACCGGTCCATGCCGCGTGAGCCGCACAGTAATGTCCACCGGTTGGCCGCCGACCACGTTAATGGTCTCTTTGCGTGTTTCAAAGTCCACCCATTTGCCATCCACTTCATATTGATTCGGATTATCGGGATTGACCTTTTCGATATATAAATCCATCACATCCGGGCCGACGTTAGTGAAGCCCCAGGCGATCTTATCGTTGTGACCAATGACAACTCCCGGCACGCCCGCGAACGAGAAGCCGCTCACTTCAAACGGACAGGCGTCGCTCTTAGGCATGCAATGCAAGTCTACTTGATACCAGATCGATGGCATTTGGATTCCGAGATGCGGATCGTTCGCCAGAATCGGTTTGCCGGTTGCGGTCAGCGCGCCGGAGACAGCCCAAGAGTTGGATCCGATTCCATCGGCCAACGGACCCAGCGCAAGGTCTAGGAGAGAAACGTTGTGCTGTAGCGCGGTCAGCGTTTGATCGGGCAGGACGAATGGTTCGGAGGCTTGAGTCGAATCCGATGAGGTTGTCCCATCGCCGATTTTGTTCACGATGATGGGATGGTCTTGCGGATACGATGGATAGAGTTGGTTCACTTGTTGGGCAGTGAGAGTCTTGAGCAGGATTGAGCGCGCGATCTCCTCATCCATATTGCCGCGCAAATCCCAGGCCATCGCTTTGCCCCAAGTGAGGCTGTTGACCGGAGTCCACGGCTGGATTTTGTAATCGGGGCTGAGCAATTTTAGAATCGCGTATTCGAGGCTCAGCGCAGTGCCATCATGATTTTTCAAATAAGCGTTCACACCATCGGTGTACGATTGCAAGATGGCTTTTGAGTCCGGGTTCATTGTGTCCCATTCGGTCTGTGCGGTTTCGCGCCAACCGAGCGTGCGCAAAAACGTATCGGTGTCCACTTGTCCACTGCCGAACATTTCAGAGAGCGAACCCGAGCCGATGTGCCGCCAGGCGTCCATTTGCCAGAAGCGATCCTGCGCGTGAACGTAACCTTGCGCGAAGAATAAATCGTGCAGCGTCGTCGCGTAAATGTGCGGGATGCCCATGTGGTCGCGATACACGTCCACCGAGCCGTTCAAACCCGGCACTTTGATTTGGCCGTCAATTTGTGGAAAGGATTGTGGCGCTACTGTGTTCGGCAAATAGGACTTGAAATAATAGGTTCCCCCTGCGCCGATCAAAAGCACGATGATCAAAACTCCAAGCAACAAGCGCAACAGAACCCGGCGAAATTTCATGGGTTGCTCCTCCAATGGCAGAATTGGTAAGTGGCGATTATATTCCTCGAACTTTTCCATGAACAGAGAAAGTTCTTGAAATGGTAGAATTCGCCACAATGAAAACCCCGACCCAGCCTTTGAGCCGCGATGATTGGGCGAAATTGATTCTCGGACTGGTGCTCTTCTTTGGAATCATTGTCCGCATCTTTCCCGGACTTTTAGCCCGCTTCCCGTTAAATGACGGCGGCATGTTCCTCATCATGATCCGCGACCTGCGCGCCAATCATTTTCTCCTGCCCGCCTATACAACTTATAATTTTTCTAACATTCCGTTTGCTTATCCGCCGCTGGGATTCTATGTCGCGGCGATCTTATCGAGTCTCGGAATTCCTGATATCGAAGTCCTTCATTGGCTTCCGGCGATCATCAACTTCTCGTCTATTATTGCGTTTTATTTTTTGGCGAAGGAGCTTTTCAAAGACTCGCCTCGTGCAGCGGTCGCGGCCGCGATCTATGGACTCACGCCCGATAGCTTCGGCTGGCAGATCATGGGCGGCGGCTTGACGCGCTCCTTTGGGGTTTTGTTTATCCTGCTCGCCTTGCTCTCAGTCTATAAGATGTTTCAACGCGGCGAATGGAAATTCGTTTTTCTGTCCGCACTCTTTTGCTCGCTGGCATTTTTGAGTCATCCTGAAGTGAGTCTGGCTACAGTCACAGGCTGTGCTTTGTTTTGGTTGTTCTTCGGCCGGACGAAGCGCGGCGTTCTGCAAGCCGCGCTTGTTTCAATTGGTGTCGTGTTGCTGACCGCGCCGTGGTGGGGAAGTGTGCTGATCCATAATGGCTTGGCTCCCTTTGAAGCTGTCTTTCACAGCGGTGCGTATGGCGGCTTCCCGCTTTGGGATTTTCTGGCAGAATGGTTTCACTTAGACGTTTGGCGTGCCATCTTCCATATGCTGGCAATCATTGGAATCGTTTGGAATCTTTGGAACCGTAAATTCTTTTTACCGGTTTGGATGCTCCTGCCTTATTTTGTCGAACCGCGCAGCGCTTCGGCTTTTGCATATTTTCCCGCTTGCATAATGGCGGCGCAAGCCATTGTGGATGTTTTTCCCCTCACGGTGGATTGGCTCAATCGAAAGCGCGGCAAGGAAACTTCTTCCGTTGATTTTGTCGAGCGCAAAGGTTTAAGTTTGGCTTTGTTTGGACTATTATTTTTATGGTTCGTTCAATCCACGTTTTATGATTTCGCTTTGGTGAACACCAGCCTGGTGCCTCCCATGCCCGAGCAAGCCATGAATTGGGTACAGGTCAATACGCCGAAGGGTACGCAATTTTTAGTGCTCACTGGCAATGACGGCGTGATGACCGATCCGATTCAGGAGTGGTTTCCGGCCTTTTCCCAGCGACGCAGTCAAACCACGCTTCAAGGCTTGGAATGGACATTAGGCAATGATTTCTTCCCGCGTTTGAATCAACTGGCTTCGTTGCAGTTATGCCAAACCGTCGCTTGTGTGGAAAAGTGGTCGGATGAAACGCAATTAAGTTACACAGATATTTTGGTGGAAAAGTCGAGTCAAACCCAGCCTATTTTGGATTCACTCAAAAGCGATACGCGTTATAAGCTGATTTACGATAATCCCAAGTATGCGGTATTCGAAAAATAAAATCGGACGAGGAATTTCCTCGTCCGATTGTTTTTACTTCACCACACCTAGCATTCGTGGGAACCAGTACCACAAGATGTCGGCGGCAGGTTTGCCGTGCACGGAAGCTGATTTATCTTGCAGCGCAACAGGCGGATAATATCCGCGGCTGACGAATCCGCTAACCCACGGCCGCCCATTGATGGCTGTCAGCATGGCCTCGTATAAATCGGCTTGCGACTGCAAATCGAGGCTGACCGTGCCAACGTCTGCGTTGGGGCGATTGAGCGCGGTCCAGTCGAGACAGCCACCCTGACCATCCGCAAGACAGCCGGTAGCCGCGCCCGCTGCAGATGGATATGCAACGGCAACGATAATGGGTTTGTTAAGCAGAGATGGCAGCGGTGATACTTCGTTATCGAGCAAACGTCCGGCTTCGTTGACCAAATCACTTTTGGATGGGTTGGTCGAACCGGCCAACGGAGCCGACCAAAGCAGATAGATTCCATCGGTATCTTGCAGGAAAGTCAGCGGCGTCTGCAAATTGGATTTTGTGTAAGGTAACGCCCAGAAGATTTGACCTTTGTAGTGCTGGCGCACTTCGATCAGAATTGCTTTCCAACGTGCGTCTACATCGCTGGGCACATTGGAAGGAGAACCGTCAGGCATCGTTCCATCGGGTAACGCTGGCGCCAGCCATTCACCGCCAAGGATCAAGGTCTGCGCGCCAGTTTGGCTGGCGAGATCGGCATAGTTGACGGCGAAGGCGCGGTAACGGTCGAACCAATTTTGCCACCAGCCCGCGTCTTTGGGCGCGGCAGACCAAAAGTCGGAGGAAGAGGCGGAGAAGCGCGGCATCGGGAAGAGCGCGACATTCAATCCCAATGCTTTTGCCTGACTGATCATAATGGCCGAGTCGATCCACAGCGGATCCTGTCCGGGCACCGGCATAAACTCCAGCGGATTGATATTTGTAAATGCCCAAGTTGGCGTGAGCACCACTTCGTTTGCGCCGAGCGCTTGAATGTTGGAAAAAGCCTGCGGCGCAAAGTAAGACCAATTGGGTCGGAAGGAAGCTTGAAACTCCACACCTGCTACAAAACTGGATGGTCGCACTGTGATGTTTGCACCGACCAAAGTCGTCGGTTCGGGATTCTGATACCAGGTCCAGGCTGTGACCGTATCTTGAATATCCTGCGACGAAATGCTGGTGTTGGCTTCGCGTCCCTGCGCCGAATCACCCGCGGTGGCAACATCATCTGCGCTGCCGCATTGACCGTTGCGACAGTAACGATAGCTGAACGATCCGAGCATATTGAGCGGGCTATAAAGTTTATAGGCCCAACGATTGTTTCCCAGTGGCCACATCGGAAGCGGCTCAGTCCAGCCATACGGATTGAATTGAATGTAAATAATATCGGCTTGCGGCGTGACTGAAGGAACGGTTACATCGAAAAGAATCGGCGCGGACGAACCGGCTTGCCACGTCTCGACTTGATCTTGCAGGACGACATCATGAGGCGGCACGATGAAATCTCTCAGCACAAACGCACCGCCGCTTTTATGTTCGGCATTCCAAAAGCCATCGCCCAATGTATATTTGTATTGCACATACGCGCCGACCGGCAAACTGACTGTAGCCGTGTAACGTCCATCTGCGGAGAAACTCATGATCGGCATACGGTCTGCATTTGTGCTCAATCCGCCTTGCAAGTCCGCGAACGTGTTACCAAGTTGTAAAAGATTTCCGGCGATGCGTACTGGCGCGCCGGTAACAGTGTTCGAAGGCACGCTGGCAGTAAAGGTCACGTTGACCATCGGCGAAGGATGGAGCCGTAAATCTACGTTGGTGCTTTGGCCCGCGGCCACTGCCGCGCCTTGTTGGAACGTCTGATAGATTCCATCCATCGAATAGATCACCAGATTTTGCGTTCCCACCGGCAGCCCTTCCAAATCAAAACGCCCGGCAGAGTCGGTGATATATTGGACGCCGCCCGCGGTTACTAGCATGTTTGGTAGTGGCGACCCAGTATCAGCGTTGTAAATATGGCCTTGAATATTTCCGATTGGCCGCGCAAAGGTTTTATCGGCCCAATCGCTGACAATGTCCTGGACATCTCCCGGCCCAACAACATAATACAACCGATAACGAACCGGAGTCCCATTGCTCGAATCTTCCTGGACCTCAGCACTGCCGCGCCGCACGTAGCGATACTTCACTACCGCGTTCACCGGCAACGCCAGCGTGGCGGTGTATGTTAAAGAATCCTTAGCTTGCATCTGATAAGGTGTCGCGTTTAACGATAAACCGGTGACTTCGTCCAGGACGCTGAGAAACAAAGTCTCGCCCGGAGCCAACGGCGCCGGTATAGCGACTGTGAACGTAGTCTGCGCTAATGGTTGAGGAGTCGGCGAAGGGACATTAGACGAGGGCGCACTGGTCGGTTGAGTCGGAAAGAGCGGCGATTGCAGCAATGAGAGCGTGCAAGCTTGAGCGGTCACGGCCAGCAGAGTCAATATGATCAAAGCTGGCCGATATGATTTTTTCGGTTTGGCCTTCATCTCCTCTACTCCTTTGAGGCGGTCGGTGTTTCATGAGTTCTGCGCCCGGCGTAGGCGAGGTAACTCAACCCCATGCTGACAAAATACAACAAGATCATAGGCAGCATCACCAAGCCCATATTGACTGGATCCCATGTGGGCGTGATAACTGCTGCGATAATCGAGATTATCACAACGGCCTGACGCCAATACTGTGAAAGTACCTTTGGCTTGATAAAGCCCATGGCAGTCAGGAAATAGATCACCAGAGGATATTCAAAGGCCACGCCGATCCAAAACATCAGACCGGTGACAAATGAGAAATAAGAAGAAGGGCGCAGCTTGGTCTGAAAACCGAGAATGTTCAAAAGCCAGGGCAAGGCACCCGGCAGCATAATGTAATATGTGAAGGCCAAACCCGCGATAAAAAAGATGGCTGCCATCGGAATGCCGAACAATCCATAACGGCGTTCACGCGGACGCAAACCGGGCGCCGCGAACCACCAGAATTCAAATGCAATGTAAGGCGAAGCAAGAGCGATGCCAGCCAGCAGCGAGACGTTCATGTAAACGCCGATCGGTTCGGTCACCTCGATGGCTTCCAGTTTTGAGATTCCACCAATTGGGATCGCGAGGAAACTGACCAGCTGCGGCGCGAATATAAACGCGATGCCGATGCCGATGACAACTGATAGCACTGCTCGTAAAAGATGCTTGCGGAAAATATCGATCTCTTCCCACAAGAAGTCGCGCATGCTTTTATCGGTGACGAGACCAGTTAACACGTCAGCGAGAGGGTGCTCCTCTGGTTCCGCGTTGAGGTATCGTCGGAAGCGCGCGAACAGGCGGAACGGAAAAGCGATGATGTTGAAGATCAGGCGAAATGGAAAGGTGATGACCCGCCAGACGTTTGTAAAAAATTTACGCATCTTTCTCCTGGTGGTTTTGGGATTCGTCAGTGGGGGAGTTGGCGGGAGAGGCCGAGGCGAGGTCATCGGCAGTGGGTGCGGGAGGCGAGCTCAGGATCGGTTTTGAAGCGGGCACGGATGAACGCAATTGAGCGCGCGGATCGATCGCGTTCTTTATATCTTTTAGATCCTTTTCCGTTTCCGATAAATCCATGTTAGCTTCGCGCATCAAAGTGGTCGGCAGGCGGCGGATTTCGCGCGAGGTATTCTGGAAGAGCTTCCAACCATCAGAGTTGACGAGGCGATTAAGCCAATGTCCGATTGCTTTCCCCGCCTTTTGCATATCTTTGGGACCCAGCACGATCAATGCAATGATAATAATGAAAACAAGTTCAGGACCACCAATACCGAAGACTTCCATTTCAACCTGTCGTTTCTGAATGAGGGGCCATATTTTTAAGTTGCTGTTCGATCTCATGCTGATGATCGGCCAGCGCGCCGAGCACGCCGTTGATGAAGCGCGCGGCAGAGTCGGAGCCATAGAGTTTCGCCAGTTCAACCGCTTCGTTGATGGCAACCTTGATCGGCGTCTGGCATTGGACCGCAAACTCCCATAACGCGATGCGTAGGATGTTTCGATCAATCGCCGCGATTTGATCCAGCGGCCATTCGGGCGCGTATTTGGCGATGACGAAATCCAATTGTTTTCTGAGGGGAAGGACTCCAAAAATAATCTGACGGCAGAACTCAGCGAGGTCTTCCGTCAGCGGCGTATCCTCCAGCCGAGTCTGAAAGACTTCAACCGGTGGATGTTGCGTGAGATCAAGTTCGTAAAGTACTTGCAGGGCAAGGCTGCGCGCCCTGGTGCGGGACTTCATAAAATCTAAGCCTCGGGAATTTCCTCGTAATCAATATCTTCGATGTGGATATCGATGTGACCGATTTCCATGCCGACCATTTCCTGAATGGCGCGTGCCACTTGTTGCTGCACATTGCGGCTGACTTCGCGGATGTTGACATCCTGCTTATAGATGAGGAATAAATCTGCGAAAACCGTATTCTCGCGGACTTCGATCTGCACGCCCTCATTTGCGCCGCGCCGAAATAGACGGTTGACTCCGCTGGCGACTGGCGCCATGCGGCTGACTCCTGGTACGCTCAACGCCGCAAGCCGCGCAATCGTGATGATCACATCCGGTGCAACGGTCGTTTTGCCTGGGGTGGTGTTGTAATCTGGTGCTGTCATCTTCACTCCTTACATCATCGCCATGCCGCCATCCACGCCCAGCACCTGACCGGTGATGAACGCGGCCTGATCCGAGGCGAGGAACGCGACCGCGTACGCGATCTCTTCCGGCGTGCCTTTGCGCGCCAACGGAACCATCTTCAATGCGGCCTCCAATGTTTCAGGAGACATCGCGTCGAGGATCTCTGTATCCACGAAACCCGGCGCCACCGCATTGACTGTGATGTTGCGCGCCGCCACTTCGCGCGCCAACGCTTTGGTGAAACCGATCTGACCAGCTTTCGAGGCGGAATAATTCGTTTGGCCGGGATTGCCCATTTGTCCCGCGACAGAAGCGATGTTGATCACGCGTCCGTAACGTTTGCGCATCATGTGTTTGACCGCGGCTTTCGAGCAATTGAATGTGCTTTTCAAGTTTGTATTAATGACCGCGTCCCAATCCGCTTCCGGCATCATCATGATGAGTTGATCGCGAGTGATGCCGGCGTTATTGACTAAAATACCTATATCGCCAAATGTGTCGATAGCGAACTTCACCAAGGCTTCGGCTTGTTTGAAATCAGACACATCCGCCTGGAAAGCTGATGCCTTTCCGTTTGAGGCTTGGACATGCTTGACTACTTCCTCAGCTGCTTCTGGCGACTTGTTGTAATTGACCACTACCGCCGCGCCGCGCGTTGCCAGTTCAATGGCAATAGCGCGACCAATGCCGCGCGAACCACCGGTAACGAGCGCCACACGATTTTCCAATGATAAAGTTGAGGGCATGTCAGGCTCCTGGATTGGGATTATACATCATGATACATGAAGGCCATCTTAGCTGCCCTCATTTGGCTTTGGCTTCAAGCCCAGCGCGAGCGCCAAACCGCCAATGGTCACAATCGCACCAGCCCATGTAAATACATCCTGCCAGAACTGCAGCGGAAATAATCGGATAAGTGTATCTGAATAGAGGAAGAGCCAGGAATTCCCGGAGAAGAACAGGCTGTGGAACCAGCTGAAGAAATCCCAGAATGAAGTCGCTGCGAATAGACCGAACGCTACGACCAAGCCAACCATTAACCAGCCGCCCCGCTTCAATCCCAGAAGATAGGTTTGCTTCCAGTCCCCGCGCCAAGCCCACGCCCCAAGCAGAATCAGCGCGGCCAACCCGACATACCATGTCCGCAGGAATCCCTGCACCACACCTTTGACATCGTGCATGTGACTTAGTTCGCGCTCGCCATACAATGGCGTTCCATCTGCGAACTTCAAATCACCGAGATATGAAATGTTTGCATCGTTGACCAAATAATCCAGCGCATACGGCGCCCAATGCAAGCGATCTTGAGTTGTGAAGCCGTATTCATCGGGCGGAAAATACGGCATGTGATATTCCACTTGCAAAAACCATGGCGCCAGCAAAATGCGCACTGCAAATCCCAACAAAGCCAGCGGGATAAGCAAAGTGACAAGCCAGGAAGAAATCGTTTGAACGGAAATTTTCATTGTAGAATTTTTACTCCGCCGCCGACAACAAAACGAACCACCATGTCGTTGACAATCCATTCGATGGGGGCGCGGTCATCGGTGAAGACAGTGGTGGTTTCATAGCCGGGTTTGAGATTGGCAAACGTGGTTTGCATAGCGCTCAATAATAACGGATTCGTATTTGGGTCTTTTGAGAGTGCCACGAGATTCACCGCGAAGTTTTCAGGTTTGGTAGGCTGTTTCGTGGCGAAGATCATTGTGTTCAACGTGCCAGGAATATCCATGATGTGAACAGAGGGGAAGACTGTTGCCATTGTGGTAGCGAGTCCGTTGATCAGGCGGCGGTCGCCGGGGACGCTGGCCGCGTTGATGGTCAGCACGCCGTTATCGGTCAGGCGTGAAGCGCAGATTTCAAAAAACTCCTGCGTGGTCATGTGCGGAGGAATATATGGCG
>DATKNJ010000097.1:0-3672 GCA_035541395.1 Anaerolineales bacterium | reverse complement strand
AAATTCATCAAGCGCCACGGGAACGGACGCGGATATTCAAAGAAAAAGCGATAGCCGTAATTCCAGGCTTTCGCGGTTTGATCTTCATTCAAACGATGCGCGGGCAAATCGCTCAACACGCGTTCGAGAGTCGTCAAATATTCATCCCACGAATTCGGATCGATGGTGAAACCGCGCTTGCGATAATGCGTGTTGCCGCAGGCGATTACCGGGCGACCGTTCATCGCGGTTTCAACTCCAACCGTGGTCGTATATACCAGACCCAAATCCGCGATCTCGATCAAATCGTATGTATTGATTTTATCGGTCGCGCCGATGATGTGAATATGCTCAGGAAGGTTTGGCAACGCGTCATGCGCGACTTGTCCCATCGAACGTGCTTTCGGGACAAGCGTCTCGCCCGGATGGACTCGAATCACCAATTGGACCTCGGGCCGGTTTTCAAAGAAACGGACTGTGCGCGTCATCCATTCGGTCATCGACTCGGCGAAGACATTTCTGCCAAGAGTCAAACTATCGCCGAGCACGTTGGCCGCGATCATCACCACCGGACGATCATCGAGCGCCAGCATCTTGCGCGTCGCGTCCGCGCCTTGCGAAGAAACATATTGCCATAACCGTTTCGATTTTCCCCACACGCGTGCGCCGCGCCGCGCGTTTTCAAGATCGGCCAAACGCTGATACATCTCATCAGTCATCGGCAAGCTGCAACGCGCTTCAACGAGATAATCCGTTTCCTGCCGCATGATCGAAGAATTTTGCGCCAGCCAAATCTGTTCGCGCTGATCGTTGAACTCGAACGTCATGGTTTGAATGCCGAGATAACGCGCCACGCGAAAGACAATGCCCATTTCCAAAATCAATCCGTTCGGCACGAGCACAGCTTCAGGCTGATTGGCTTGCATCCATTCCAACGCGGCGCACGCCGCGAAAGCATTTCGTTCGATTCGCAAATCGTAAACGGCGCGGTCGTACGGATCGTTCATATTGACTTCTTCGCGCATCAACGTATATTGTGCGTCCCACAGGCTGATCTCTTCCACATCAGCCTGGAGTTGACTCGGTAAAACGGAAGCAGACCGAAGGTCCAGCATGGACTCGTGTTTCACCAACGGACTCAACGCGGCCATCGCATCACGCGTGTGCAACATCCGCTGGCGCTGAGTCAACTTATCCATTTTTTTGTGCCACTCGGAATAGGGCAGAGTCATTAACGTGACTTTATATCCAAGCCCGGCCAGCACGAGCGAAATATACGCAGATTGTTCGATCCAATAATGGAGCGTGGCAAAGAAAAGAATCTTTTTGCCAGGCTGCGCGTTGCGCGCAAAGGGAATCGTTGTTTCGACCGCGGCCGGTAGAGAATTTTGCAGGCGATCCAAATTGAAGTGGTCTTTGCGGACGCGATTCTTTTGCCGAAGCGACCAATCGAGTTCGGCGGCGAGAGGCAGTTCGCCCAGAAAATTACGAAGAGAAGTTTTATTCATAGCATTTAGCCACAGAGTCGCAGAGACACAGAGAAAAAATAAATCTCCGCGGCTTTGTGTCTCTATGGCGATCAATCAATCTTTTCTATCTTCCATTCCAGGCGCGGGCGAACCGGGCCAACGCGCAACTCAGGCCATTGTGTGCCCGGCGCGCCGGAAATATCCACGTTGAACGCCAGCGCGTTCTCATCCATAAAATACCGGCGCACGCCAAACGACGAAGCATTTACGCCTAAGCCATAACGTCCTTCGTTGAAAAAGTCCGCGGGCAATTCACAGCGGCTGATGTAACGTCCCGCTTTGCGCGCACCGAATTGATCGAACATCTTCGGCTCATCAGTATCGAACGAAGTGAACACATACTCGCCGCGCATCGTACTGAGATACATGCCCACGCGCAGGCCAGTCAACGGCGCATCAAGGAAATATTCAAATTCGATGATGGCCGGTTCAGTCGAACGGACAGTATCCACAACTTTTCCGCGTTGATCCTTGACCCTCAAACTGATCGGCCGAAACGGCGCGCTATTCGCCGGAACTTCATCCGCGTCCCATATACGTTCGCCTGCCTGCGCCTGCCCGGACGAAAGGTAAAAATCAACAGCCTCTTGTGTTGGACCGCGCATCAAAAGTTGACCTTTGTTCATCACGATGGCTTCACTGGTAAGACGCAAAATAGCAGACATGTTGTGACTCACGAACAAGACTGTTCGTCCCTGCTGCGCTACATCGCCCATCTTGCCAAGACACTTGCGCTGAAACTCCGCGTCACCAACCGCCAACACTTCATCCACCACAAGGATTTCCGGTTCAAGATGCGCGGCGACAGCAAACGCCAAACGCAGATACATGCCCGAGGAATAACGCTTGACGGGCGTATCGATAAATTGCGAAACTTCCGAAAAATCCACGATTTCATCGAACTTGCGCTCGATCTCGGCGCTCTTCATGCCGAGTATGGCGCCGTTCATGTAAATGTTTTCGCGGCCAGTTAATTCGGGATGAAAACCGGTTCCCACTTCGAGCAGCGACCCGACTCGTCCGCGCACCATGACCGTGCCTTTGGTCGGTTCCGTTACGCGCGAAAGGATTTTGAGCAAGGTGCTCTTTCCCGCGCCGTTACGCCCAACGATGCCAAGCACTTTACCTTCCTCAAGATCAAAGGAAACATCGTTCAACGCCCAAATCGTGGAGGTGCTGCTCGTGCCGCGCAAGCCGGTTCCGCGCAAGGCTTGGAAGAGTCGCACTGGCACCATCACCGTATCGACGATCACATCGCGGAACATGTTATAGCGAAACTTCCCCTGCATCGCGCCGATGCGATATTGTTTACTGAGATTCTTTACGCTGACTGCTACTGCCATTTTTAAATCGTATCCGCGAAAGTTTTTTCCATATTACGGAAATAGAACAATCCGCTCACCAAAACCACCAGTGAAACCGCGGCCGAAATCCACATGCTCGCGCTGGGACCGGTGTTCGCGCCGAGTAGCGACCAGCGGAATCCGTTCACGACACCCGCCATCGGATTCAGCGAATAGATCAACTGCCATTTACCAGAGATCACTTTGGCCGAATATGCAACCGGCGTGATGAACAGCCAGAACTGAGTCAGGAACGGAAGCACATAGTTGATATCGCGATATTGCACGTTGATGGCTGAGAGCCACAGTGCGACTCCCAAAGCAGTGATGATGGATAAGATCAGGAACAGAGGCAGGGTCCAGAGAGTGGCGACATTCGGAACAACGTGAAAGTAGAACATCATCCCGACGAGAATAACAGACGCAATGGCAAAGTCCACCAATCCGCCTAACACAGAAGCCAGCGGCAAAACCAGCCGCGGAAAATAAATCTTCGTCACCATATTTTGGTTGGCGGTCAATGAACGGCTGGCGTTGTTGAGTGCGGCGGTGAAGAGTCCCCAAGGCAGAAGCGCCGTGTATGAAAAAATCGGATACGGGATGTTGCTATCGGTCTGTACTTTGGTAATGCCGCCGTTGAAAATAAAATTGAATACCAGCATGGTCAGCACCGGCTGGATCACTGCCCAAGCTGCGCCAAGCACCGTTTGTTTGTAACGCACTTTGATATCGCGCCAGATCATGAAATAGATCAATTCGCGATACGTCCACAGATCACGCAAATTGAGCGCGGCCAATCCCGTGGACGGCTTGATGTAAAT
>DATKNJ010000096.1:0-17789 GCA_035541395.1 Anaerolineales bacterium | reverse complement strand
CGCCCATCCGATAGTGATGGTGTTCCAGTTGTAGGCTGTCGCAGCCAGACGAGGTGCCAAGCCCACATTGGCTACCACACCATCGCCCAACAGGATCAATATGAAGGTCCCAAATACCTCGCCGATCAGTTGTCCTAACATTGTACAATCTCCTTATGTAGTTTGGTTTGGATAGGAACTGACGAACAGAACAAAAAACTCGTAGTATTTTTTCTTTCACCTCCGAACAAAGTAGATTTCATGAACCCGCAAAAACGGGGAAAAATGCAGATAAAAAATCGCCAAAAGACATGATTGATCTTTTGGCGATAAACTCAACAATTACTTATTGGCGCAATAAACTGCCAGTTGCAAGAAAAATGAGAGAGAGGCTGATTATTATGCAATAGCATCCGAATAGTCTCCTAGGGAGCCACATACTTAATCATTCTAAGGAGAGGTTCGTTGTTTGTCAAAAAACTTGTTTAATTTTGTTTCACTATGAAACAAAATTAAACAAAGGATGTTTCAAGACGAAACGACAAATTTACATAACAGAAAGTTCGAGATAGTTTCAGAAATTATCGCCCCACAACAATTCGAGAGCAAATAAATTAGCGATAATCGCGGGGGGAGATTTGAAGAACTTTTAATCGCCGCCATAAAGTGGTACGACTAACACCCAAAGCATGTGCCATCTGCGTTACATTTCCACGACACAACTGAGCCGTCTGAAGGATAACCTCCCGTTCCACCTCATCGAGGGATTGGATATTGGGGATAGTCTGCTCGCCGGGCGGAAGATGATTTACAAAACGAATCGAGTTAGGCAAATGGGTTATCTCGATCACGCCGCTCGCGCCGACCTGAATAGCTGCTCGTCCCAAAGTAGCTTCAATTTCCCGAACATTGCCCGGCCATGGATAACGCTTTAGTAAATCGATAACGCCCTCTCCCAAAATCAACGAATGTCCAAGCTGACGCGAAAGGCGCTTGACCACACGATCCACCACCAAAGGAATATCACCATGACGTTCGCGCAACGGAGGAATCGTTATTGCGAATGTACTCAAACGATAATACAAATCTGCCCGGAAGATTCCCTGACTAATCAAAGTTTCCATTTTCGAGGAAGTGGATGCGACTACACGCACATCCACCTCAATTGGACGCTGGCTCCCCATACGTTGGACTATTCCCAACTCAAGCACATTCAGCAGAACAGCCTGCGCCTCCAATGGCAAAGCATCTACATCTTGAAAGAAAAGTGTTCCTGCCTGCGCCAACTCAAATTTACTGGGACGGCTACCCAACCGAATCGCACCGATGCTTTCTTCGTATCCAAGCAATTCATTGATCACAAGTTCATTCGGTATGGAAGAACAAGCGAAAATAACAAAAGGACCTTCGCGACGCTGACTGGCATTATGGATTGCGTTCGCCAGCGCGTTCTTTCCCGTTCCCACCTCGCCGCGGATTAAGATACTGGCCGTAGCATCAGCCGCGGATCGGACGAAGCTGCGTACCCGCTGCATCTGCACCGAGTCGCCAGGAATATCATCCAGGGTAAGAGCAGCATTCGCGCCCACCTGACTTTGCACGAGCTTGCGCACTTCTTCTTCAGGACGCAGGGTGATAATCCCCCACTGCAATTCATTCTTTTTATGAAAAACAAAATACAAGCTGGCAATACAATTGACCGTATGCTCATTGAGCGCAATGCTCACTTCAACATCACTCAGCGACTCGTGTGCTCGAATAGCTTGTGCGAGAAAAGGTGGGGTGGAAAATAATTGTTCCACTTGCCTGCCCATCAACGACGGAATCGGAAGCCCCAAAAGCTCGCTAGCCGCGGCATTCACCTGGATCAGCCGATGATCCACGTTCCACACCGCGATTCCATCTGTAATAGATGAAAGGATGGCGTTCAATTGAGCGAGCTGGCTATTCTGCTCTGCCAGCAAATTATCGGACTGTCGTTGTCCCTCCACCGCGCGAGCGACCGCGGCAACGAGGCCAAGCGAATGGGGATGATAATTCTCAACAGGCGTGAACAACCCCACAGCGCCGAGTGAACGGCCGGTCAAATCAAAGATCGGAGCTGCCGCGCCGACCAAGTCATGTAACTCTCTGCAATAATGTTCTGCGCCAATGACTTGAACCGGTGTCTGTTCAATTAATGCGAGGCCGACTGCATTAGTCCCAATCCGTTCTTCCGCCAGAAACGCGCCTTGTTCAATGCCAAGTGCCTTGAGCTTTTCCACCATTTCACGATCGCCCAATAACTCAAGGACATAGCCAGCTCCGTTGGAAAGAAGAATGACAGTATTCGAATGCTCCACATATTGATAAGCATCTTCCATAACCGGTTGGGCAATGGAGATGAGATCGAAACTGGCAAGCTGCGCAGCCATAAAATGTTCGGGATTCAAACGGGAGATTTGCAAACCTTGGGCAAGGTTTACGCGAGACCAGCTTCGCTGCCACGAATGCGCGATAAATGCCGGGATATTATCCTGGATAGACTGGGTCTCGATAAACTTTTCCCAGGCCAGTTCTTTGCTGTCATCTCGGGTCACAGGTTGAGCCATTTCGCATCCTTGATAAAGATACAGCCTACCGGTCAAAAACTTTCCAGATAATTATAAGGCGAATTGCTCAGAAACCAAGATAATGAAGGTTGGATCATGAAGAGGCTGCATATTCTTCTTCTGCAGTTTTTGTTGGCACGACTACATATCGTTTTCCCCGCGTGGCCAACAAACTACAACTCGACTCAAATCCGCAAGTCGTGCAACATTTGTTATCCGGGCCAATTTCAAGCAATTTCCCCTTTTTAACCAAGAGTTGAATCATGGATAACACTGCTGAGGGTTGTGCGTTTAACGCGCGGCTAATCTCGGAAAGGCTCAGTCCGTTTTCTTTACTTGCCAGCAAGTCGACCAATTGCGTCAACATCGTGATTATCCAAGCCCAATCAACCGCCCACCCTGATAAATCATGAACGCGACAATCCATGCCACCGCGGTTTGATAGACCGCCGAACTGATTGCCCAGGAAATTCCAAATTCCTGTTTGATGGCACTAAGCGTCGCGACACATGGCACATACAACAAGACAAAGACCAACAGGGAAAGCGCGCTCAACATCGTGAAATGCTCACGCAAAGCCAGGCTCAACGTAGTTGCTTCTGTTCCCGACTGTTGACTGTTGAGGTCCACGCCTGGGATAATGCTCAACAAAATCCTGCCGGAGTGAATACCGGCTTCTACAAAGCCCCGACCGATGCTGACCAAATCCTGACTAAACGTAGTGGATGAATTGGAGGCCGCTTCCTTTCCTCCAACGTAAATTTGGCTCATGGTGCTGACGACGATTTCCTTTGCCATGAATCCCGCCGCCAACGCACCGCCCGTTTCCCAGTTGCCGAATCCAAGCGGAGCCAACACGGGAGCAATCGCGCCGCTTACTTTCCCAAAATAGGAATTACGCTGGTTGGTCACACCCCATGGCAAATTCAACAACAACCACATTACGACTGACGCGCCAAGGATGGTTGTGCCAGCTTTATGAACAAACTCGCGTGTGTTCTCCCACATATGAATCAACACACTCTTAAGCGCAGGCCGACGATATGGTGGAAGCTCCAACACAAACGCCGAACTCGCGTCTGGTTTGAGAATCGTCCGTGTAAAAACCATACCTGCCATCATCGCGACCAGAATACCGAGCGCATACATCGCCCAAATGACCGTTCCCGCGCTCGCGCCAAAGAAGGCTAACCCAAATACAACATAAACCGGTAAACGTGCTGAACAGGACATCAACGGAATCAGCAGCGCCGTCAGAATACGGTCGCGGCGGCTGGCGATTGTCCGCGTAGCATAGACGGCGGGCACTGCACATCCGAAGCCGAGAATCATCGGGATGAATGATTTGCCGTGTAAACCGATCACACGCATGAAGCGATCCATCACGAAAGCTGCACGCGACATGTAACCCGAATCTTCCAACAAGGCGAGAAAGAAATACAAAATCAACAAACCCGGCACAAAGACCAGCACACCACCCACGCCAGCCACGATGCCATTGATGAGCAGGGAATGAATCCATAACGGAACCCGTATCAAGTCCAGTAAGAGCGAGAGCCAGTGAGCAATCGGGCCGTTGATCACAAAGTCCATCCAATCCAAAAACGGCGCAGAGACATCGATCACGAGCCGGAAAACCACGTACATCACAATAAAGAAAACCGGCAAACCCAACCACTTGTGCGTGACGATGTTGTCGATGCGATCGGTGAGCGTGAGCCGATCCACGAGCGGACGCTGCAGCGACTGACGCACAACTCCGTTGATATAACCATAACGGCGGTCAGCGGTGAGCATGTCTACATCCTCGCCGAGCATGGACTTTAACTTCTCAGCACTTTGCTGCGCGGTCGCGATCACTTGCGCGCCGTTGGATTTTTTTTGCACGTGCGCGAGAACATCTGCATCGCCTTCGAGCAATTTAATGGCCAGCCAGCGCGGCGGATAATGACCTGTATCGAATTGATTCCCTTCAAACGACGCGATCATGTGCGCGATCTCACGTTCAAGCTTGCTGCCGTAATCGAGTTGAAAAATAGTTGGGAATTCGGCCGTAATACTCATAAAGTCCTCTGCTTATGTCACGCTAAAGATTCTTCGGTCCGCCTATCACGACACGCGAAACTTACGATTTTTCTGTGCGGCTTTTATCGCTTTCGCGACCAAATCAGAAATACCTTTGCCCTGATTGGCCGTTGTGGACACAACCGGAATGCCGCCAAGCAGTTGCGAAAGCTGATCGAGGTTGATCTTCGAGCCGTCCTTTTGCAAATCATCGGTCATGTTCAAGGCCAGCACAACCGGAACATCCAACTCTAAAATTTGAACGGTCAGATATAAGTTACGTTCCAGATTCGTAGCATCCACCACATTGATCACGACATCAGGATGTTCTTCGATAATGAAATCACGCGCAATGATCTCTTCCGGCGAATACGCGGTGAGACTATACGTGCCGGGCAAATCCACAATATTGATGGTCGTGTCATCGCGTTCGATCACGCCTTCTTTCTTTTCCACCGTTTTGCCGGGCCAGTTGCCCGTATGCTGATGCAAGCCCGTCAGCGCGTTGAAGATCGTCGTCTTACCCGCATTCGGGTTGCCCATCAAAGCAATCGTCAGGTCAGGCATGTTCGGCCTCCAGCAGCGAGACTTCGATATGCGCGGCCTCTTCTTTTCGCAAAGACAAGTGATAGCCCATGATCAAATATTCCACCGGATCACCCAACGGCGCGTGACGTTCCACATAAATCGTCTCGCCTTTGACGATGCCCATCTCAACGAATCGTCTGCGCAAGGCGCTGGCTCCGCCGACATGTGTGATGACGGCCTTCTGGCCGGGCCTGAGTTGATGAAGCTGAAGGGATGCGGACATGAATGAACCTTTTTCAAAAATTTTTGTTGGACTTGCTTTATTTCTACACGATCACAAATTCAGCCAGTGACAATCCAAGGACAACTTCCTTGCCCTCCACTCGCAGCGTCAACGGACCGTGAAGCGGCGCGGCCTCAACAATTGTCACTTCGCGCCCTGGTATAAGATCGCGCTCGTGCAAATACCGGAGCACATCAGTTGCAATGGCACTGACTGCCAACACGTATGCTGTTTCACCAACGGCAACTGTATTGAGTGTCCGCCCATTCAATGGTTCGAACGAACCATCTGCCGCGGGAATCGGATTGCCATGTGGGCAAACCTTCGGTTCGCCCAAAAATAAAGATAAAGCTTCTGTCACTTCCGGTGCAGTGGCATGTTCTAGCGAACAGGCAAACTCATACAACCGCTCCCATTCAACCCCCAAATGATCATACAAAAAACATTCCCACAAACGTTGGCGGCGCATCACATCACAGGCCACCTCGCGCCCTTTCTCGGTCAGTGATACACCTTTATATGGTATATGGCTCACCAACCCTTGTTCATCCAAACGGCGCACCATCTCATTCGCCGAAACAGACGTCACGCTTAAACGTTCCGCTAGGCGACCTACCGCCACTGTTTCGCGGTCGCTTAATTCGATCATGGCTTTGAGATACATCTCTGTGCTTTCGCTGAAAGGTTGAACAATTTGTGCAATCATAAGGTGAGCCTTTTAATTATCTTATGGCTGACCTTATTATTCCAAAGAAGACGATTTTTCCAAATGGATGGATGTCATATACTTGCCATGAAGGAAGTCGCCTCCTTCTGCCTTGACAATTACCACCGTTAAACAAAAAGACTCCGCCTTTGGGCAGAGTCTGCCATCCCCCGCTGACGGTTAATCTGTGTGCAAAATCAGGTGACCGTCCGCGCTTGTTTCCACGCGCAACGATGGCAAAGACTTTTTCGCCGGGCCGCGCAAGACTTTGCCATTTTCATCATAACGCGAGCCGTGGCATGGACAAGTAAACCCATCCGCTTTTTGCTCCACGGTGCAGCCGAGATGTGTGCAGACCAAACTCAAAGCAGAGAATCCAGCTTGGTTATGGATGAGCACAGCTGGAACGTCCGCGAGAAGCGTTCGGGAATTCATTGCGTAGTTCGAAGCGAGTCCGATGTCAAATTCTGTTTTAGGCGCGGGTTCGGTTTGATAATCCAAAAATCGAATCAACGCTCCGACACCGATCAGGCCGGTTGTCGTCAGAAACGCGGTGGTGGCGAGCTTGAGAAAATCGCGGCGGGAAGGATCGGGCATGTTATCGCTCCACCGAATGGCACGTGTGGCAATACGCCGAGGATTGATCGATTCCATTTTGAGTACAGCCGCTGCCCATCACCGGATGAATCGTAAAAACCTGTTTGGTGGCTTTGCCAACCAGTTGATAAGTTCCATCGGGTAAAACGCGCGTGTTCCAAAGCGGCTCGCCTTTATCGGTGGTAAGAATCGTATCGCCTATTTGAAGGTTGACAACAGGATTCAATTGCGCCAATCGAAAAGCAATATCATTCGGATCGGTCAACGTTTTGGTCAATGGCAATTGGGTTGGCGTGCCATGACAAGTTTTGCATTGAATATATTGAATATCTTTCATGCTGGAATGAATATCGCCGTCGCCCATCGCTTCAGTGCGCGTATGACAATCGATGCAATCCAACGTGTATTCGCACTGCGTAAATTGCGCGATCGGTTGATAGTAATTATGCAAACGGTCCGTAGGTTGATCCGTGCGCTCCACAAAAATCATTGTGCGCAAATCGTAGTTGCCGCGATTATGACAGGTATTGCATTGAGTATACGGAATGGCAGTCGTCAATTCATGAACTTCGTTTTTGGGGAAAGAGTTGACATTCGGAGTATGGCAAGCCGCACAACCGGTCAGGCGCGCGAACTGGTCACCATTAAGCGGCTGGGCATTGATATGACAATTCAAACAGTTCTGCGCGAAAGTTTTCAATATCGGGTTCGTCTCTTTCGAGGGATCAAATACTTTCAACGCGGGCACGCCGGTCGTTGTGGTGATCACATCATCGGTCACGGCATGAACGCCGTAACGTGCCGTCAAATCGGGTTGCGCGCCATACGTATACAGGATGTTTGCTAACGCACCTGCATACGTGGACTGGACGCTAGTCATCACGCGCTGGATGTGATCATTATTGTCCGCGGCGTTCCCGGAGTGACAGTTGCTCCCGCCACATGATTGTTCCACCACGGACAGGTCAGACGGGTTCGCGCCGCCGCGCATCGTGCTGTGCGCCAAGTTGGCGTCCAATGCCAGCGGTTCGCCGCCGTGACAAATCACGCAGCCAAACGTTTTGATCGGATGCGAGAGACTGATCTCCGGCAAGTCGCTGTGACAGGTGAGACAATATTCCGGTTTGCCTGTGAGCGTGGGAATCAATTCAATCGGTTTCGGCTGGCGGAGATTGATCCACAGCGCGGCCGCGACAGCTATTAAGAGAATGGCAGAACCTAAAGTAATCAAGCGTTTCATTTTATAAAGGACATTTCAAGAATCGGATTCACCGGAAATAAACGGAGATGAACAAAGCTTGTTTGGCATCCAAGCAAAATCTCGTTTATCTCTGTTCATCTCTAGTTACACTTTCGACCGTTAAGAGATGGGCAAACTGCCCAGAATCGTCAGTATGATGATGGCAAACGCGATCACAGCTAATATAATTTGCGCGACTCGATTCGAGCGCGGGAACCATCTTCCCAATTCCCGCTCGGCAGCATTCGGAAAAATATAAGGAATCAATGCAAGCACAGCGAGGATAATTAAAGGAATCAATACACCCCAAAAGAATGGATCGCCCCATTTGAGCATCTGTTGAACCCACAGGAAAAACCACGGCGCGTGGGCGTCACTGGAAAGCGCGTTCACATCCGTGATCGGCGCGGCAATCGGCGCAGGTTGAATCGTGGAAAGTACAATCAAAGCCGCGCCGGTGAAGAGCATCGCCAACACTTCGCGCCGCACCAATTCGTTGCGCGTGATGCGCGCTTTATCGGTGCGAAGCGGCGCTGGAGGAACCGCGATCCCGCCGTCGCGGCGAACGCGGAAGGCGTGCCAGACCGCCAAAATCACCACACCGAGTGTCAATCCAAAAATGTGCCAGGCATAAAAACGAATCAATGTGGGCAAACCGGGTTGAGTCCCGCCGACAAGCAAAACATATAACGCGTTTCCTATCAGCGGAATGGTCTTGATGAGATTCGTCCCAACGATCAGCGCCCATTGAATCCCTTGATCCCAACGCAAAATGTAGCCCGTGAAATCGAGCAGAATAGCAAAGACAAACAGCGCCAGCCCAAGCAGATAATTGAACCGACGCGGCGGCGCGTAGGCTCCGGTGAAAATGATACGTATAAGATGAACGGCAGAAACGATCAACAGAAATTGCGCCGACCAGAAATGCAAGTTGCGAATCAAGCCGCCGAGCGGAACGAGGTAACTGATCGTTTGAATGGATTGCGCGGCTTGTTCCGGTGTGGGCACGTAGTAACACAGTTCGAGGATGCCTGTTGCGCCAACCACGAGCAGAAGAAAGACCGCCGTCCCACCCGCACCGAGCGTATAACGCCAGCGCGATTGTTGAGCCGGAATAGTTGGAGGATGCAGGTGGTGGAAAAACGACGGGCGCATACGAATAAAGTTTACATCAAAAATAACCGCTCCTACCCTTAGGAGCGGTTATCAAATTTCAAACAACGCGCAAAAACGAACTAGCTTGCATGATGCTCTTCTTCGTTTTCAAAAAGCGGCAAATACTTGGCGACTAGTCCAAAAGCTAAAATACCAGCAGAGAAAATTCCGATTGAGATGGAAAGCTCTGGCAGGGATGGAATGTAATGCGCATTGAACGCCATCAAAGATGGGATATACGTCAATGGATCGGGATGGCGAACTGCAAACCAGCTCACGTCGAAACGATCCAGGATCATACCGACCAGTAAGATGATCGCGCTAAACAGGAGTCCATTCGGGCTTTGGCGAATCTTCTTAATCGAGAACAACACCAACGGGATGATCGAACCGACGATGATCTCCGTCCAGAACAGAATACTCATCAATCCGCTGTTGAAGAGATATTTCAAATCGCCAGCCAGAGTCAATTGCGTGAAGCGCGTGATCAAGTAAATTGCCAGCACGAACGGAATGGTGCGCGCTAATTTCTCCAACAGATGAATCTCCAACCCGCGATGGAAATAGCGCGCACTGACCGAAGATTCAAAGATGATCATCGCCAAGCCAATGGAAATCGCGGAGATGAAGAACAGCACTGGCAGGATCGGCGTCCACCATAGCGGATATAACTTGGCAGGCTGAATCAACAACAACGAGCCCAGTGAAGATTGATGAAGTGTGGAAAGCACCACACCGAGGATCACAAACGGCATAATGTATTTATGGATAGTGCGAGCGAACTTCTGCCATTTGATGCCTTCGAAGAATACAGGCGAAAATTCAATGGCCAGTACGGTGAGATAACTCATCACACAAATGCCGATTTCCAACAGCACCGACGTGTGATTCCAGTGAATCATCATGTACCAGATTCGTTCGGGATGACCGAGATCTACCAGCAAAGCGATGACGACCATGATGTAACCGAGGAAACCGGTCAGCACGGAAGGCCGAAGCAGCGGCTGAAATTCTTTCAACTCGAAGATGTATACAATGGAGGCCATGACAAACGCGCCACTGCCGATGGCCACGCCGGTAAACAAATCAAAACTGATCCAAAATCCCCAAGGATAGGAATAACTCAAATTGCTTATCGCACCAATACCGAAGATGTAACGGATCATCGCCACGACGAACGCAATACCCATCAAAGCCAGGAGTATCCAAACAAACGGACTCAGACGAAAGCGAAGGCGCGGATTGATCGCAATTTGCATTTTCATTTCGTCTCCTCCGTCGAGTCTTTCGCGTCCGTAGTTGATTTCGCCGCGGCTTCCTTTTTCTGGTTATACATGTGCACACCGACTGTAACGCCGGTCAATACCGCGCCCCAAGTCAACGCAAATGGAATGGTCAATCCCATCACCGCTTCGCTGACGTCTTTGACTGGCTTCGGGCCGAGATTCGGCAGGCCCAATTCCGAGAACGGAACGTGCGAAAGAATCAGATAGGAAGTGCCGCCGTTTTCGGTTTCGCCATACACATGGTCAATATAGCGATCCGGATGTGCAGCAATGCGCTCGTGCGCTATTTTGAGCAAGTCAGCGCGCTCGCCAAACATCAATGCATCAGTCGGACAGGTCGCAACACAAGCCGGCGCAAGTCCGTTATCAATACGCTGTGGGCACATCGTACACTTGTCGATGAATGCGCCGTCGATCAGGCCTTTGTCATAATCGAAGTGCGGCACGCCAAACGGGCAGGCATTCATGCAATAACGACAGCCGATGCAAACATCTTTGTTATAAAGCACCGGGCCATCTTCGCGTTTGCTATATGCGCCCACCGGGCAAGCCGACATGCAATCCGGTTCTTCGCAGTGCATGCAGTGATATACCATCGATGCGCGGCTGAGATCTGGAAATTCACCTTTCAAGCCTACGCCCGCCACCCAGATGCGCGTCTTGTCCATCGGAATGTTATTCTCCACGCTGCAAGCGATCATGCAGGCGCGGCAATCGATACAGCGCGTGGCATCGAAGAGGAATGTTTTGTGCTGGATATTTTGAATATCGGTCATCGTAACTCCTGTTTCAGGCCTTCTTTACCGTTACAAATGTTTGACTGAGGGCCTGCCCCCCGCTGATCGGATCGGTATACGTAACATGCAAATCTGAATCGCTCTCACCCAGACCGTAAGCCGTGGTCAATCCCATCGAGAGATGACCAAAGCCGGGAGTCATATACACACAATCCGGGCGGATGGCTTGCGTAGCTTGCAACTTGACATGTATCTGGCCGACATCGCTCGTCACCTCGACCGTGTCACCATTTCGCAGTCCCTGCAGAGCCGCGGTCTTGGCATTCATCCACAAACCGGGCTCATCATCATACTTGTGCAAGAGCTGGTTGTTCTGCGTGCCGAACTGGGTTTGGCGGGCATCTTTACCGGTCAACAAATAATATTGTCCAGACTTGGGCGCAGGCGGTTCCTCCCATTTGGGAACGCCGTCGAACCCAGCCTTGTCGAGCGCGTCAGATTTCAACTCGATCTTCCCGCTGGGAGTCGTCCACTGATACATATCGGATGAACCGGCAGGCAAATCCACATAACCTTGCTTGCGGACTTGATCCAGCGAGACTCCGAGCGGCGCGAGTTGCTGCTTGAGATAATCTTCATCATCCTTGTATTGGAAGTAATCTCCAAGACCCAAACGCGTGCCAAGCTCTTTGTAAATCCATAATGCCGATTTGCCCTCGCCCTGCGGCTCAACGACCGGTTGGCGCAGGAAAGCGCGCGTGCCAACTGCCGAAAGCGGAGTGCCAACCAATGAGAGCGGATCATACCGTTCGAGATACGAAGCTTCCGGCAAAACGACATCCGAGAACCAAGAAGTATCGTTCATGATGATGTCAACCGTGACGATGAAGTCCATCTTGGAGAAAGCTTGCAGAGTCTTCTTGCGATCAGGAATAGACATGGCCGGATTCTGACGCGAGATGAACCAACCGTGTGCGGCGTATGGATCTTCGGTCAAAATAGAGTCGCGCATTTGCTGGAAGACACCATACTTTAACGGCACAAACGGATACTTCCACGGGACGCCATCCAAACGCAAAGCCGAGATACGCGGATAGGCCGGTTGCGGAGGCGCGCCTAAACCAGCGCCTTCACCACCGCTCGCGGGGAACAATGCTTTGCCCCAGTTTCCAGTGATCGCATTGAGAATGGTAATCGCGCGTTCGGTCTGGAATGAATTGACAAAGTTTGAAGTACGCCAACCGTTATGCGCCAACGCATACGGCGCGGCCGCGGCAAACTCATGTGCGATGCGCCGGATCGTATCTGCGGGAATATCGGTCAGTTGCGCGGCCCATTCCGGCGTGTATGGATGCACGCTTTGCGCAACTTCATCGAAGCCAACGGTATATTGTGAAACGAAATTCTGGTCGTACAGATTCTCGCCGATGATGACGTTGAGCAGAGCCAGATGAAAAGCCAGGTCCGTTCCGGGGCGGATGGGCAGCCATTCGGTCGCTTTGGCCGCGGTTTTGGTAAAACGCGGATCGAGATAGACCAACTTCACGCCGCGGTCGACCGCATGCACCAACTCGCCTGTTTCCGAATTGGAGATCGCTTCGGCCAAATTGCGCCCGGTCAAAATCAAATACTTAAGTTGGTTGTAATCGCGTTCAGGCTCTTCAACGCCAAAGGTCATCAAGTTCGCGACCGTCATGGCATTGAAACACAAACTGCGTTGCGTTCCATAGTTCGGCGAGCCAAACGCCTGCAGCAAGTTTTCGAACAACGGCTGCGAGAGATTATGCGTGGAAGAGAAGACCATCGCCTCCGGGCCATATTTCTGCTTGATGTCCAGCATCTTCTTGGCGACGATATCCAACGCTTCATCCCACGACGTTTGGCGGAATTTGCCCTCGCCGCGTTGTCCCACTCTGACGAGTGGAGTCAGCACACGGTCCGGATCATACGTGGTCATCACCCCAGCTTGCCCGCGCGGACACAGCTTGCCTTTCGAGTGAGGATGATCTGGATTGCCTTCCAGTTTTACAACGCGACCATCTTTGATCTTGGCTAGTAAACCGCAGCGCCACACGCACATCTCACACATACTGGGAATATAGCCGCTGCCACTCGCATCCAACTGACCGTTCGCGCGCGCAGCCTGTGCCACCATCGGCGGGATGAATTCACCCAACGCCAATGCACCGGCCGCGGCGCCGCCTAATTTTAGAAAGTCACGCCGTGAAACATTTTTTGTCATGGAATTCTCCGCGTTTTGAAAACCGGTAAACTCTTTCGTCTTGTCCTATCCTGCGGACAGAGCTCGTTATTTCTCTTTGCGCTGCATACCCATGCGATCGATCAGGTAGAACAGCAGCAAAGCCATCAACGAGAACGCCAGCACGGTTAGATAAGGATTGATGTTCCACGCATCGGGGATCACGATGCCGCCAAAATTTGCCAGCTTCGAGATTTGTGGGAATACTTGTTGATAGGTCAGGCCGTAAATCACAGCGCCAACCAGGAAGCCAAGCAAACCGGGGATCAAATAATCTAATTTTCCTTCGCCGGACCCGGCGACACAGGTACCCGGTCAGTATCCGGTCATGGCCATGCCAACGCCGAATAAAAGTCCTCCAACCAGATTTCCAACAATGTATGTGGCAGGCACAGCCGGGAAGGTAACGAGGCCGAGGCCGCGTAAACCGTACAGCCCGATCATGGCCACGACCAATGCGGTCATCATGAACTTCAAGACCGCCATGTCTGTGAAGCGAAATACATTGACGATCTTGTTGTATTTCGTCAGACCGGCTTTGTTCAACGAGAAACCGAAGAACGCGCCAAGGAATAGTGCGACAACGTAGGTCATGTCAAGTCTCCTTCGCTAATATCGATTGCGATAGACGATCAGCGCGGTCACAATGCCGGAGGCAAACATCCCGGCGATGAAGAGAAAGGCCGCCGGGACCAGGAGCATGCCGCCCGAGATGGCCAATCCGCTTGTGCAGCCGCCGGCAATCCCCGCCGCGTATTCGAGCAGGATCGCGCCGAAGAAACCAATCACCCAGCGCTTCCACGGTTGCGGGCCAAAGATTTTCTTCCACTGCGCATCGCTATTGCTGGCATCCTTCTTGCCCCATTTGAGGGTACTGCTGGTCGCGGCGCCGATCATGCCGCCGAAGAACACACCCACCAGCAAGATCACGCCCCACGTAATGCCAGGCGGCATGATGAAATTGAAATATATGTTGTCGAACGCCTTTGGTGCAATGGCTTTGCCGATCATTCCGGCCAGGTTTTCGAACGCGCCCGAAGCGCCCAGCAAAGCATTGGCCAACAACACGGCCAGGATTCCCACAACCCCAAGCAGGATTCCGGCTGCATAAGGCGACCATTCTTCCTTACGTATTTGTTTGATGAGCCAGTTCATCTTGGTTTCCTTTCACACGAAGTGAAATTTTTATTTCTCATCTTCAGGCGATTTGCCTTCGGTTAATTTATCGATCGAAGTCAACACTTCCGCGGTGGCTTCCGGTTTTTCCAACAAGCGCCGCAGCGACTTGCGCGCGTTGGGTTTCAGCCTGGCAATCTGCGGAACCATATCCACTACATCGGCCGGGTACTCCCCTGTCACAGGCCGCGTATCGCGGAACGAAACGCTCACCAATCCTTCGCGATGCAGGACGAGCGAACCGCCGCCGATCAACAACGCTGCGATCATCACGATCAAAATGACGTTGCCCCAATTCGTTGGCTTTTGGCCGAGCACGTTTTGGTCATAGCGCTGGACATAGTCCACCAGATTCTTATCGTTCGGGGCCACGCTCGCTTCTTGCGGGACAACAGGCTGGCTTCCGTTTGTTTGCGTTCCTGTAGTGGAAGCAGGCGCGGGCGTCGCGGTCGGAGCGGTTGCCGCGGGCGATGCAGATGAGGATGAGGCTGCCGCGCTGCTCTGACTGAGAGTCACACCGAGCGCGGTAGCATACACTTGGGCGCGCGTTTGATAATCGCTCGGGTGGCAACTCTGGCACGAAGCCTTGACATCGGATAACGGATCGACCATCCCGGTATGTGCGGCGGCTTCATCCGTGGCCTGGTTATTCCCGCCATGGCAGATATAACAAAAATCGCCAAACGCGTGCGTTTGGTGCCAGGATTTTCCATCACTATTGACCGGGTCTTTGGCTTGCACCTCATGGCAGTTCTTGCATGATGAAGCTTGTGAACCACACTGGGCGTAAACCGTCTGAACGTACGCCAGAGCGATGCCGCTGACAGCGACGAACGCAATCCCCGCCGTTATGAAAATTTTTGACCATCTCTTCCGCTGCATATGATTCTCCTGAAAAAATGAAACTCGCTCAGAGCCATTCCATCAACTATGTTGATGCGCCAAATTCACCTTGCCCATCAGATTCGCCCGGTGTTGAATTCGGTCGCGCAATACACTCCGTAACAAATCCAACGCTTGAATCAGGCGTTTATCAGAGATGCTGTACGTGATCGAATTCCCCTGACGCGTGGTGTATACCAAACCCTTATCGCGCAGGACGCGCAAATGACGCGATGTGGTAGGCTGCGTGATCCCCAATTCATTGGTCAACTCTGTGACATTGAGCGGCCGTTCGTTGAGCGCGTACAAAATCAGGATACGCGTAGGATCGGAAAAGGCGGAACACAAATCCGCCTCGAGCAGGGAAACCTCTTGGGTAAGGGTTTGGGAAATCATATAATCATCTCGCTATATTCGGATAAACGCATATAGAGTCTTCCACATAATAGCATTGTGAAAAAATATACATTAGTAACTTGTGTCATGAGAATAGAAGGCAATTGTCATATTCCCCATTCCCCAAAAAATTTACTTATTAATAGAAGCGAGTCGCTCCGCCTTGGCGAATTCTTCCGGTGTGTTCAGGTTCCAAAACGCGCGGCCTTCGGGGTCGAACGCCGCGTAATCATCTTGCTCAAGAATATAAGCTTTCACGAGTGAAAACCAACTTGTGATCCTCAACTGCCCGGCTGCAAGAGATTCCTTAATAATTGGAAGGCAGGCTGCGCGACGATAGACCGCATGCAATGGCTCCAACCCTTGCGCGGATTTGGCAACGACCACATCCGCTTCTTTCTCGACGATGAGCTGGACCATCACTTTGAGCAACTCCACGCTGACGAAGGGCATATCGCAGGCCACCGCGGCCACAAACGGCGAGCTAGCAGAGGCGAGTGCGGTGTAGAGTCCGCCCAGGGAACCGAGGCCAGGTTTGAGGTCCGGGACGAGGCGCACGCCCAGGAACGCGTAATCCTGCGGAAGATTGGTCGTCACGAAAATTTCATCTGCAAGCGGTGAGACGCGTTCGATCACGCGTTGAATCAGCGGACGCCCGAGAAAGAGTTTGAGTCCCTTGTCCTCGCCCATCCGCCGAGACTGCCCGCCAGCTTGAATCGAAATCGTCAACATGGCTTCATTTTAATGGATACAAGAGTCGGATTAATGACCTTATTTCCTCTGCATTATGTCACGATTTCGATTGGCATTGAGAAAATGGATGCTAGAATATTTATGAAGAGACTCAGGGAGATTGATGCGCGCGTCTGGATATCTCACTTTCCTCGCCATTCTGCTTATTCTTCTGGTCACAGGTCTGAGCGGTTTCGCGAGTGTGAACATCACTGGATGGGAGGGGTGGATTTGGCGCGGGGTGATAGCGCTTTTATGTATCGCGATTCTGTTCACGGGGCGGGCGATGCGGTTATTCCATCCGCAGGAAAAGAAATCATTCGAAGAAGAATTATCGGTTTCGGAAGCGCGCTTCCGCGCGATCTTCAATGACGCGGCGGTGGGCATCGGCATCATGGGATTGGATCGCAAGATCATCGATGCGAACCCGGCGCTTTGCCGCATGTACGGCAGGACCTGCGAAGAAATGATCGGTATGAACGCATCGGAAGCGACCTATCCGAGTGACAACGCCGTTTCAGATCTCTTGTTTCTAGAATTAATTTCCGGGCAGCACGAATCGTACGAAACAGACCGTCGATACGTCCGCAAAAACGGAGAAGTGTTCTGGGCACATGTCACGATGTCATCGGTGCGCGGGCCGGATGGCAAACCGCGTTACCTGGTTGGTATGGTCATCGATGTGAATCAGGAAAAGCAAACGCTGGAACGCCTGCGCGAGTCGGAAGCGCGTTTCCAGGCTACGTTTGAAAATGCCGCAGTCGGCATCGCACTGATGACGCTCGACCGCAAGCCGATCTCTTTCAACCCGGTTACAGAAAGAATCATCGGATACAACGCGGAAGAAATGCAATCCATCGATCCGCGTTCGCTGGTCGTGCCGGAAGATAAAGAGATGGACACCACCCTATTCGAGGAACTGATCAACGGCCAGCGCAACTCCTACGTAATGGAACGCAGATACCGCCACAAGGATGGTCACATTTTTTGGGCACGCATCAACTATTCTCTGGTGCGCGACCGAAAAGGCAAGCCCGATTATCTGATCGGCATCATCGAAGATATTGATGAACAAAAGCGCTCGGCCGAGCGACTGGCCGAACAAGAAGCAGAACACCGCCGCAAACTCGAAAAGCGCGTGCGCGAGCGCACGTATAAACTGGCGGATGCCAATTTG
>DATKNJ010000095.1:0-2897 GCA_035541395.1 Anaerolineales bacterium | reverse complement strand
GGGTCCGATGTGGCCGCGCTGCGGACCTCCGCCAAACGCGACGGCGATTTCTACATCCTGAACGGCGAGAAGATGTGGATCTCCCTCGCCTCTTTAGCGGACTTTGTGCTGGTCACCGTTAAAACAAACCCCTCAACTCCCAAACCGTCAGACAGCCTGTCCACCTTTATCGTTGACTTGAACGCCCCCGGCATCACACGCGGCGATATTCACGGCAAACTCGGCGTGCGCGCCGGCGCGACCGGTTGGATCAATTTTCAGGACGTGAAAGTTCCGGTCGAAAATCGAATCGGCGAGGAAGGCGAGGGATTCAAAATTACGATGTCCGGTTTCGACCACGGACGATTCACTGTGGCCTCCGGCGCGGCGGGAATCATCCGCGCTTGTCTCGAAGCCAGCGTGAAATACGCCAAAACGCGTCAGACGTTTGGAAAACCCATCGCTGAGCACCAACTTATCCAGGAAAAGATCGCCAGGATGTCACAGGATTATGAGATCGCGCGATTGTTGTATTATCAGGTTGGCTGGCTGAAAAATCAGGGCAAGCGCTGCACACGCGAAACTTCGTATGCCAAGAAGTTCGCTACGGAAGCCTCTTTCAGCGCGGCCAACGAAGCGATTCAAATCCACGGCGCGTACGGTTATTCAGATGAATATGATGTCGAGCGCTATCTGCGCAATTCCAAAGGAGCAATGATCTACGAAGGCTCGAGCGAAATTCAAACATTGATTCAGGCTGGCTATGCTTTGGGCGAACGCAGCGATAAGCCTTTGCGCTGCGAACTACCCGCGTATGGTGAAGGATTCTGGCAAGGATAATCGAAATGGAAATTCAAGCGCTTCATACAAAAATTGACAAAACCATTCAGGCCACGCCCGGCACAATTGTGCTGGAAGATCCGGCCGGCTTTCCTCGTAATGACTCAAATTTATATTGTCTTGGGATTGGTGACAAAATCCTCTGGAAAGCGCAAAAGCCTGATCCGAACACACTTTACCAGCGCGTCCGCATCAGCGATGACGGATTGAATTTATCCGCGTACACTACTGGCGGTCACGCTTGCGAGATCGATTTGCGAAGTGGGAAGTTGATCAGCTTTGTGGGAATCAAATAGCATCCCATTTGCCACTACTGCGCCAAAAGAGAATTTCATTCGAAGTTGGTAAATGAATAGAATATCAAAATTCGGAGGAGCATTTTGAAAATCATCGCCTGTATCAAACAAGTGCCTGACTCAGAAGCCAAAGTCAAAGCCGAGAACGGGCAAGTCTCGTGGGGAGAATCGCCACTGGTGATCAATCCGTTCGATGAGTACGCGGTGGAAGGCGCGCTTCAGCAAAAGGAAGCGACCAATGGCACAGTCACCGCGTTATGCATCGGATTGGAGTCGGCGAAGGAAACGCTCAAACATGCGCTGGCCATGGGCGCGGACGACGCTGTTTTGATCTCCGACGCGGCGTTGAATGCACTCGATACACAAGGTGCGGCGCGCGTGTTGGCCGCGTCTATCAACAAAATCGGTGGCGTGGACTTGGTCGTGTTCGGTCGTCAGAGTCTCGATGATGGTTCGGGTGTCACCGCCGCGCAAACGGCGCGTTTGCTCGGGTGGCCGATGCTTGGGTTAGCCGGGCAAATCAAAGTCCAGGAAGGAAGCGCACAAGTCGCACGCGTCATCGAAGAAGGCCGGCAAATCGTCCATGCAAATTTACCCGCGGTGCTCAGCGTTGTGCAAAGCATCGGCGAGCCGCGCTATCCATCCTTCATGGGCATCCGCAAAGCGTCGAAAGCAGTCATTCCAATTTGGTCATTGAAGGATTTGGGAATCAACGCGCCTGCGCCAATTGTGACTCGCACTGAACTTGTCACACCGCCCAGCCGCGACGTGGCTTGTGAAATCATCACAGGAGACGGCCCCGCGCAAATCGCCGAAACGCTGGCCGAAAAAATCCTGGCGGAGAAAGTGCTATGAAAACTTTTGTTTACATCGATCACTTCAAAGGCCAGGTGCAGGCCGCTTCGTGGGAGGCACTCGGCGCGGCAAAAAGTTTTGGAAGCGCGATCGCCATCATTTTCGGTTCAGGACTCGACGCACTGGCAAAAACCGCCTTTGAATTCGGCGCGGATGAAGTCCTGCTGGCAGACGACTCCGCGCTGACGGATTATCGCGCGGAAGCGTTTGCTTCCACGCTCTCCGCGCTTGCTTCTTCTCAAAGCCCGGATTTGATTCTGTTTCCGACGACGACTCGCACCCGCGAGATGGCCGCCATGCTCGCCATGGATTTGAATACCGGCATATTAGTGGATATCACCGCGCTATCCATCGAGGGCGATCAATTCGTCGCGACGCGTCCGATCTACGAAGGAAAATTATTCGAAAAAATTTCGTGCAACACCAAGCCTGCTATCGCGACCTTACGCGCCCGCGCTTTTCCGCGCCCCGCACAAGATTCATCGCACGGTGGCACCGCGACCAAAGTAGAAGCGAAAGCTGACTCCCCTACCACCGTTGAAAGTTACGAAGTTGCGGAAAGCATTGTCAGCTTAACGGATTCGAGTGTCGTTGTCTCTGGCGGACGCGGTGTATCGAATAATCCATCGTTGACTCCTCCATCCGGCATGGACGATAAACAAGCCGAGATTTGGCGCGCACATCAAGGATTCAAATTGATTGGCGACCTTACTTCTGTTTTAGACGGCGCGGTCGGCGCCTCGCGTGCCGCAGTCGACGCGGGATATATTCCATATTCGAATCAAGTTGGCCAAACTGGCAAAACAGTCGCGCCCGATTTATACATCGCTTGTGGAATCTCCGGTGCGATTCAACACATCGCCGGGATTCGTTCCGCGAAGATGGTAGTTGCCATCAACAAAGACCCTGACGCGCCGATCTTCAAAG
>DATKNJ010000094.1:0-3763 GCA_035541395.1 Anaerolineales bacterium | reverse complement strand
TGGTTGTGGGACCGAAGACGCCGCGCTTGACACATTCGAATGTGAGTTTATAATTCAGCCGTTGAATTTTGGTTGGAGGATATTTCGTGCCCACTGCTCTCATCACAGGGATTAACGGCCAGGACGGTTCATATCTGGCTGAACTTTTGCTTAAAAAAGGATATCACGTGGTCGGGCTGGTGCGTCGTTCGAGCACTCAAACGTACGAGCGCATTCAGCATTTCATGGATGATGTAACGATTGTCCAGGGTGATCTGCACGATCAAGGCTCATTGTTGTCTTTGTTGGAAGAGCACGAACCCACCGAAGTCTATAACCTGGCGGCGCAATCGTTTGTGGCAGTTTCGTGGAGCCAGGCCGTTTTGACCGGGGAAGTTACTGCACTGGGCGTGACGCGTTTATTGGAAGCGATTCGCTTCGTCAACCCGAAGATCAAGTTCTATCAAGCTTCCAGTAGCGAAATGTTCGGAAAGGTGGTTGAAGTTCCACAGAATGAAAAGACGCCTTTCTACCCGCGCAGCCCATATGGCGTGGCCAAGGTGTATGGCCATTGGATCACGATTAATTATCGCGAGTCGTTCGATATGTTTACCACATCGGGAATTTTGTTTAATCATGAGAGTCCACGGCGTGGTCTGGAATTTGTGACTCGCAAAATCTCGGATGGCGCGGCACGTATCAAACTTGGGCTTGCAAAAGACTTACGTCTTGGCAATCTCGAGTCTCGCCGCGATTGGGGATTCGCCGGTGATTATGTGGAAGCCATGTGGCTGATGTTGCAACAAGATAAGCCCGATTGTTATGTGGTCGGCACGGGTGAGACTCATTCCGTGCGCGAGTTTTGTGAGATCGCGTTTGGCCGCGTCGGATTGGATTACACCAAATATGTGGTCCAGGATGAGCGCTTCTATCGTCCCGCCGAAGTAGACTTGCTCGTGGCCGATCCATCCAAGGCGCGCTCTGAATTGAATTGGGAACCTTCTGTCGATTTCAAAGGTTTGGTCGAGATGATGGTCGACTCGGATTTAGCGCGCTTGCAAAAGCAGATTGCATGACATGACCGCTGCGCAAAGTGTACGTCCGCTAAAGATAAAGTGGCCCGCCTGGTTGGCGGGCCTTTTAGCTTTTTTAGGAATATTTACATTTCTTGCACAGGCCTTGTATTACGCGTACACTACCGTCTCCAGTTTGGATGAGGGCGCATATCTCTACAAAGGGTTCTTGTTTGCCACCGGGCAATATTATCCGTTTGAATTATATGGGGTTTGGACGAATAAAGCGCCTTTGGCGTTTCTGATTCCCGGTTACGTTCAATTGATCTTTGGCCCCGGCTTGCGAACAGGACGTTATCTGGCGGTTCTTTTCGGGACCTTCAGCTTGATTGCCACATGGATAGCGGCGCGCCGCCTCGGCGGGAAATGGCTGGCAACTGCGGCAGTCTGGGTTTTTGCGTTAAGTCCGGCTGTTACCAAAATTTATAGCCAGGGAGTAACACAAAGCACAATTCTCTTTTTGTTAGCTTGTATTCTCGCACTTTCTTTAGGTGAAAAACGTCCGCTTTGGCAATTGATCTTGAGCGGATTTTCAGCAGGTGTGATGATTCTTGTCCGCCAAAATATGGTGTTAGTGCTGCCGTTATTGGTCTTATATATCCTTTGGCAACACGGATGGAAATCCGCACTATATTCTGCCTTGGCCGGATTGGCCGTTTTACTTTTCTTTCATATTTTATATTGGCCTTATATTATGCAGCTTTGGCTTCCCTGGCTGCCGAAAAGCATCGCCTCCTGGTTCGCAAACAGCGCGCCTCATATTTCAGGAACGCCAACTTGGAATCCATCCATAGATTGGAACGGGCGGATTCTGTCTTTCTTTCAGGGAGTGCGCTTTCATTTTGTGGCAGTGGTTGGAATGATTTTGGGTCTGGTGTTATGGCCGAAACGTCGCGCTTGGAACTCGCAAACTGAATTTCGCGCAGCGGTTTTTCTAGGCGTTCTGTTCATCGGTTTATTGTTGATGCATTCCTGGGCATCCATCACAAACGATTACTGTGTATTTTGCTTTACGCCTTATGTGGCATTTTTCAATGTTAGCGCGATTTTGTTTTTAGTCGTCATGGTGCGTATGATGGAAAAGAATGCACATCCCATTCGTCAACTATTGCTTGCGTTGGTGGTATTTGTCTTTTTTGCGGGGATCGGTTATTCGGCCTTTGAAGATCTCGGCGACGGCCTGTTGAATTTGAATGTCCCGCGTATACGCGGCGGAAAGATATTGCCCGGTTTCAATACTTTATGGGAAATGCTTTCGAATAAATTTGCTCTTGAACGCAATTTTGCAGAGAAAATTGTCTCGATTGCTGCGGGCGCATTGCTTGGATTGTTGATTTTGTTTATCGTGTATTTGATTTACAAAAGGTTCAGGAATTCCAATTTTAATTACGCTTATATATTGGCTGTTTCCATTTTGATTTTTGGTCTGATCTTTTCTCCGTTGTTGGCAGGCAGCGCTGCGCAGCCGGACTGCCAGATGAATGTGATCGACGCCAATGAACAGGTAGGCGCGTATCTGGCCGCCAATATTCCCGCGGGCAGCCTGGTTTATTGGAATGGTGGACTGTCCGTTGCGCCGTTGCTATATGCGCGCGGGATCAAGATTTACCCGGCGCAGATCAATGACGGCTATGCTCATTATATTGGCGGAGATTCAAACGAATTGCTAAAATATGGATATTGGAACGATGAGCTTGATGCTCAGTGGCTGCGCAAAGCGGATTACGTGATTGTCGAAGGCTGGCGTTATGCCGATATGAAGGCCCTGCTTCCGCCGTCAGAGTATGATGAACTGCCTCGTTCGCCCGCGCAGACTTCCTGTCTGAATGGAAGCGGGCTGCGCATCTTCAAAAGGAAGTAAATGGATCTATCCCTTGTCATCCCCGTTTATAACGAAGAAAAGAATCTGCCGCTGCTGTTCGACGCGATCTATCAGGTTTTGAATCCGCTCGGCTATCAATGGGAAGTGGTGCTCGTCAATGATGGCAGCCGCGATCAAAGCTTGGATGTGTTGCGAGAATACGCCGAGAAAGATACCGAGCATGTTCGGGTCGTGTCTTTTCGTCGCAACTTTGGTCAGACGGCGGCGATCGCAGCCGGGATTGACTTTTCTGTAGGTAAGACAATTGTGCTGTTGGATGCCGATCTTCAGAATGATCCGGCTGATATTCCGATGATGCTCGCCAAGCTCAATGAAGGTTATGACCTGGTCAGCGGTTGGCGTAAGGATCGCAAGGATAACGCGCTCGTTCGCACTTTGCCGTCGCGTATCGCCAATTGGTTGATCTCGGAAGTGACCGGCGTGCATTTGCATGATTATGGATGCACGCTCAAGGCTTATCGCCGCGAGGCGTTGGAAGGCTTTCACTTGTACGGTGAAATGCATCGCTTCATCCCGGTCTTTGCACATTCAGTTGGAGCGCGCATTACTGAAGTGGTTGTTCATCATCACCCGCGTAAATTTGGCAAAGCCAATTACGGGCTTGAACGCACGGTTAAAGTTGTTCTCGACCTATTTACGGTGAAATTTTTGCTTAGTTATTCCAACAAACCGATTTACCTCTTTGGCGGTGCAGGTGTGGTGTTGATGTTCATTGGTTTGGTCGATTTGTTTTATTTGTTCGTTCGCCGCTTTTGGAATGTGCCCGCATCCACTTCTCCGTTGTTATCGGTTGGCGTTATGTTTGCGATTATGGGATTCCAATCCATTT
>DATKNJ010000093.1:0-16364 GCA_035541395.1 Anaerolineales bacterium | reverse complement strand
TAACCGCCGCCGTTGTTTCGCAAGTCAAGAACCAAACCTTTTGGATTCTGTGCCATTAATTGCTTCAACGTATCCTGTAGTTCCTGAGACGTCGTATCGCCAAACGTGGTGATCTGAACATACGCGATGCCGTTATCGAGCATCTTTCCGCTGGCGCTCTTGACCACGATCTTTGCGCGCGTGATGTCGAACTCGAGTGGGCCACTCTGACCGGAGCGCGCTACCGTTAAATGAACGGTCGTTCCCGCCGGGCCGAGCACCTTTTGCCGCACCACTTCGGGATCGATACCGGTCATGTCCACACCGTCGATTTTGATGATCTGGTCACCCGGACGCAAACCAGCTTTGTCAGCGGGTGAACCGGGAATCGGGGTAGTAATCGTCAGATAGCTGCCGCCCGTATCCACGTATGCGCCAATCCCTTCGTAGGAACCAGCCAATTGATCATTGGCCTGCTGATAGGTGGTTGGATCCATGTACGTGCTGTGTGGGTCGCCCAACGATTCCATCATGCCGCGGATAGCGCCCTGCATCAAGCTGACATCATTTACCGGTTGGTCTACGTATTCCTGATGGATGATGTTCCAGGCTTCCCAAAACGGTTTGAATAAAGATTGCACATTCTGCGGTGTGGCAGCTTGCTGATCCGCGGAGGGCGTGGAAGCAACCGGCGCGGGACCGGGAATCAACGAGCTATGTACATTCAAGAACGGCAGGGCTTGGCTGAGCGCGAAGCCGCCAGAGAACGAAGCGACTGCAACGAAAATAACCGTTAAAACAACCAGAATGGTTTTGAGGGTTTTATTCACAGATTCCTCCAGGCATTAAGCCATTAAATCAATAGTGTTTTTATCATAACGGGATTAATTAATGATGAAATCAATGTATGCGTTTCGTAAAATTATTCTTGGTAGTTTGTCTGTTTCTCTTGAAAACGCCTGCTTTCCAACTGATTTGCCAGGGATAAAGGATGTTGGATTTCAATCTCTGAATTTGGACAAGGTTTGTGTTTATTATTGTTTGTCCTCAGTTTGTTTTTTGGTTTCTGAAGAGCGATCTGAAAGCTCTTTCATGCGCTGACGCAACTCATGATATGGCTGGTTGCTTTTTTCGAGCGGTTTATACAAACTGTCTCGGATGGCGTTGATCCAGCGATGGTCGCCGCGGGCCGCACCGCGCGCGATGGCAAACATCGCCGCATTGACGAGCAGGATCAACCCGACGGTCACCAGTAGGACGATGAGTGCGCGCTCATTCATGATCGAGAATCTCCGGCAGTTCGCGCCAATCTGTGAAAGAGGCATCCGCGTCGGCGGTTCCGTCGCGGCCGAAAAGGATGGAAAACATGCCTGCTTCGCGCGCGGCACGCGTGGTGTGCGGCATGTCATCGATCATCACACAACTTTGCGGATCGAGGTCGCCTGCCAATTTCAGCGCGATGCCAAATGATTCGGGCATCGGTTTGCAGTACGGCGCCAGCGCGTTGATGTCGATGATGGTTTGGAATAAATCATCGAGTTTCAGTTCGGTGAGAACGCGTTTGGCATGCGCGGAATCTGCATTGGTGAAGATCAGGTTGCGGGTCCGGAGTGAAGCGATGATGCGGCGTTGCGTTTTGTTCGGAGTCAGATAGTCGCGTAACGGCACGTTATGCACGAATGCCAGAAAGTCCGCAGTATCGATCGAATAATTGGCTTGCAAGCCGCGCAGCGTTGTTCCGTATTCCCGAAAATATTGTTCGCGCAAACGCGCGATATCCTGTTCAGGGATTCCCATGCGGTCGCGCATATACAGGCTCATGCGCACTTTGAGCGTGGGCCACAAATTGCTGGAAGCCGGATACAGCGTATCATCGAGGTCGAAGAAAATGGTTGTGAAGCGCACGGGTTGATTATATCCGCGACGCAGCGCGTCCCTTATAATAGGTGCATGCCTATTCGTTTGCTTTCCTCTGAAGTGGCCTCGCAGATCGCGGCGGGCGAAGTGATCGAACGCCCGGCCTCGGTGGTGAAAGAACTGGCTGAAAATTCTTTGGATGCCGGCGCGAAAACGTTGACGATCACAACTGCCGAAGCGGGCCGCACTTTGATCGAAGTGGCGGATGATGGAAGCGGCATCCCCGCGGCGGAAATGGAACTGGCCGTCTCGCGTCACGCGACCTCGAAGCTGGCGCGCGCCGAAGACTTGTTCCACATCTCCACGCTTGGATTCCGCGGCGAAGCTCTGGCTTCGATTGGTTCCGTCTCGCGCATGACGGTGACTTCGCGCGTCGCTGATTCGGCAGCGGGTGCGCGCTTGCGCGTGGAAGGTGGTGTCGCACGCAAAGTGGAAAAAGTCGGCGCGCCGATTGGTACGGCGGTGCGCGTCGAAGATTTGTTTTACAACGTACCAGCTCGTTTGAAATTTTTGAAAACGGATGTGACCGAACGCCGCGCCATTGATAATTTGGTCACGCGTTACGCGCTGGCATATCCGAATGTGCGTTTCAAATTGGCGGACGGAAATAATGTCACATTGCATACTGCGGGCGATGGAGATCGTCGCGCCATTCTGGCCGCATTATATGGCGTGGATGTCGCCAAGCAAATGCTTGAAGTGTTAGCCGAAGATGAGGGATTAAGTTTGACTGGCTTTATCAGTCCCACTTCTCTAACGCGTTCGAATCGCAAAGAGATCACGTTCTTCGTCAATGGTCGTTGGGTGCAGGATACGGCCTTGAACGCGGCGTTGATGCAGGCTTATCACACATTGCTGATGGTGGGGCGTTATCCGTTGACTACTTTATTTTTGGATGTTGCTCCCGAAGAAGTGGATGTAAACGTGCATCCGGCGAAAGCCGAAGTGCGGTTCAAGAGTCAGGATCGCGTGTTCAGTTTTGTCCAACGCGCGGTGCGACG
Source organism: Anaerolineales bacterium (assembly GCA_035541395.1). Classification (GTDB taxonomy): domain Bacteria; phylum Chloroflexota; class Anaerolineae; order Anaerolineales; family Villigracilaceae; genus JACPVF01. Next base: position 13,467 of record DATKNJ010000093.1, on the reverse strand, counting down.
CGCTTTGCTGGCGTACACGCCGGTTCCGTCCGTCGCGCCAACCACGTTATGGAGTGGAGCGACGCGTCCATCTGAGCCGCGCGAAATCGGTTTGGATTGGACAATGGCGAGTCAAGTCGTGGGCGATAGACCGCTGACCGCAGACAACGCAGCGAGTTTGCCGTCCACTGTCCAGGGCCAATTATCTGCCAATGCTCAATCTGCCAGCGCTTCGACTCAGCCCTCAACTTTCAATCTTCCTTTGTTGCGACTTATTGGTCAAATCGGCGCGACCTACCTAATCGCAGAAGGTCCCGATGGTTTGTATTTGATCGATCAACATGCCGCACATGAGCGCGTGTTATTTGAGAAGTTGATGGCGCAGCATAAAATGAAGAATATTCCATCGCAGGCTTTGCTTTCGCCTGCGGTGATACATCTTCCGCCCGCGCAAGCCAAGTTGCTCGAAGAACAATTGGATGTGTTGCAGCATTTTGGATTCGATGTGGAACTCTTCGGCACGAACGCCTTCCAAGTGCGCGCCATGCCGACCCTCTTCCGCGAGGGCGATCCGTCTGTCGCGTTGCGCGCGTTAGTGGAGGATTTTGAAGAAGATGAAGCGCCTTTGCAAACCGAAGTGGAAGCGCGGCTGGCGGCGCGTGTCTGCAAGCGCTTGGCTGTCAAAGCAGGACAAGTCCTTTCGCCCGAGGAACAGCGCGCGTTGCTGACGGATTTGGAATCCTGCGAGTCGCCGCGCACTTGTCCTCATGGCAGGCCAACGATGATTCATCTATCCGTGGATATGTTGGAACGGCAATTCGGTCGAAAAGGAGCGAGATAACAAAAAAGACTGCGGCATGCCGCAGTCTTTTTTGTTATCCATGAAGTGAAGTCTATTTACCGGGTTGTGTTCGGCTGCCGCGCGGGAAAACAACGGTGAACATGGTGCCAACCCCAACTTTGCTCTTGACTTCGATTCGTCCACCGTGGCCGTGCACGATCTGCTTGGAAATCGAAAGTCCCAAGCCAGTGCCGGAGGCTTTGGATTCGTGTTCGCGCACGCGATAAAACTTTTCGAATAAATGCGGCAGAGCCTGTTCTGGAATGCCAATGCCGGTATCTTGAATCTTGATGGCCATTTCCGACTCGCTGGCCTCGGCACTGAAAATCACGCTTCCGTTCGGACGATTATATTTGATCGCGTTGCTCAGGAGATTCAGCAACACTTGTTTGACTTTATCCCGATCGGCTTCCAGGACAGGCAATCCTTCCGGCGACTCGACACGGATTTGAATGTGGTCTTCCTCCGCTTTCGAAGTCATCACATCTTTGCATTCGTACAGCAAATCTGCGATGCTGAAAGCGCTCTTGCGAAATTGCACGCGTCCGGATTCGAGCCGCGCCAGATCGAGAAAAGAAGAGGCCAGCGAATTCAAACGCAAGGTCTCGTTATGAATATTGTTGACGATCTGGTCGCGTTGCTCCTGCGACATTTCAGGGCGCAACAGAAGATATGTTGCCGTGCTCAAAGACGCGAGCGGCGTTCGCAGTTCGTGCACAAATTCAGAGATCAAGTCAGACTGTTGGAACAAACGCGCGTTCTCGATGGCAACAGCCGCTTGCGCGCCCAGCACGAGCAACATTGACTCATCCGCATCGCTGAATTTGCCGCGATGTTTGTTGATCGCCTCCAGCACGCCAACTACTTTGGTCTTGGTGATCAACGGCACACCGAGTATCGAGTCGGTGGGGAAGCCGGTGGTTTGTTCGATGTCGCCAAAGAAGCGCGGATCTTCGTGAACGTTGGCGATGCGAACGGGCTTGCGATTGTTCACAATCCAACCGGCAATGCTTTTGTCGAGAGGCACTACCAGGCCGCGCCGCGTCGGCTCGTCGATATTGGTAGCAACCTGAAAGTAGAGTCGCCGCGCTGCATCGTCATACAGCAGAATCGAAGCGGCTTCAGCGCCGCTTACTTCGGCCGCGGCGTGGACGATGCGCGAGAGCAAAATGTCCAAGTCAAGGGTCGAGGCGAGATCGCGGGCAATGTCAATGAGACGGCGATATCCGTCGAGACGTTCAGTTTTGATTTCAGCCATGGGAAACTCTCTCCGCAATCGCAGGCAAGATTTCCGCCACATCTTCCATAATGGCGACATCCGCTCGGACGTTTAAATAAGTTGGCGTATTGTTGATGATAATCAAATGCGCGCCACGGTCAAGGGCTTGCATGGGCAAACCCGCCACAGGCAGGACCTCCAGCGAGGAACCGGCTACCAACATCAAGTCACACTGACGCGCTTCGCGCTGCGCTTCCATCCAGGCTTTTTGCGGCAACTGTTCGCCAAACAAAATCACATCGGGTTTGAGTATCCCGCCACATTGCGGGCAACGCGGCATCTCGCCGGTATCTACAAACGGTTGAAGATATGGCGCAGATTCGACTTTCTGAAAGCACTGTGTGCAGGTCAGAGTCCTCAACGAGCCGTGCGTTTCGATCACGTGCTGCGAGCCGGCTTTTTGATGAAGGAGGTCTATGTTTTGCGTAATAATCGTTTTCACCCGTCCGTTGGTTTCCAATTCTGCGAGGGCCCGATGAGCCGCGTTGGGTTGGGCATTAAAGATGTGATGCGCTAACGGATGGAACCAGCGAAAAAATTTTTCCGGGGACGTGCGAAAGGTGTTTAGGGAAGCCACTTCCAACGGTTCATCGCGGGACCATAAACCTGTTCCCTCTGAGCGGAAATCCGGGATGCCCGAAGGAGTGGAAAGACCAGCGCCAGTCAGAACCACCGCGCGGTCTGCCGCACGGAGTAACTCCACCGCAAGTTCCATGGCGGTCAGAGTCTGACTGGAGAAGGGGATCATCGCGCCTTCTCACGCTCGAGGATCAAATCTGCAAGTTTGAAAAATTGCTGTGACGTGACGTTGGTAGGTTGAGTTACCACAGCTGGCGTCTGCATACGAGAAGCCTGCGCAAACAATTCGGGCGCAGGCGTGAAAGTGACGGCGATGGAGTGGTTGAGTTTTTCCTGCACCTGAGTCCACGGCATTTGTGTTTCGGAGCGGATGCGGTTATTAAGCACCGCGGTAATCGCTTTTCGGTCGATCTTGAGGGCCGCTATCTCGTCGATCAAAATCTTTGAATGATGAATCGAATTTGGCGTGCCTTCCACTACAACAATGCGATCGTTGCACAAAGGGAGGAGTTTTTCCACAAAAGGTGGCAGACCAATTCCGAGGTCCAGAATAATGAAGCGAGCCAGCGTTGAAATGCGATTGACAAGCACTTCATAGTTGGCAACCTGTGAGGTTAACATCACATCATGAGGATTTTCAGAAGCCATCAATACTTTGACGCCGGAGACATGAGTCGAAAGTGAGGACTGCACTTTCTCGCGCGTGATTTCAGCGGTGGTTCCGGTCAGCAATTCGTTGAGTTGTTTCTGCTCTGAAATCCCTAGTTCCAATCCCAACGTGCCCTGACCGGGCGTAAGCTCTGCCAGGATGATATCAGCTTGTGCGCGTGTGAAAAGACATGCGGCCAAATTGGCTGCGATGGAAGAAACGCCCCATCCGCCGCGCGCAGATAAAACGCCGATCACAAAACCGTGATGTTCGTGCAGCGCGGTCACTGCCGGCTTCTCTTCTTTTTTTCCAGTGCGAGCCAATAGAGATTTTACGTGCGCTTGTAGTTCGGAAGGGTGAGTGGGCTTTGTCAGATAATCATCCACACCCACCTCGAAGCCAGTGACTTTATCATCCAATTGAGTCTTGGCTGTGAACATCAAAATGGGAGTGGAGGCAGTTGTGGGGTTCTTGCGAAGGCGACGTGTGACTTCGTATCCGTCCATATCCGGCATCATCACGTCGAGCAGAATTAAATCCGGCTTTTCCTCAATAGCTTTGGTCAACCCCTGTTCGCCATTGGTAGCTGCGCTGATGAGGTACCCCTGGCGTTGTAACATCAAGCCGACTAGGCGCAAAGTGTCGAGATCATCATCTACGATTAGAATTTTTTCTGCCATTTTGTCTGCACAGTCTAGCACAAAGAGGAATTTCGAGCAAGCTTATCTGTTTTTCGCATTTCCGCTATTGATTTTAAACGAAAATTGGTAATTTGGCGGGGATTCCAGGAAATTTGTCTGAGCAAAATCTAAAAGAAATAGTTTCGTTAATTCATGTCATCCTTTATCCTTTACAAAAATGAAGACCTTCTAAATTGGATGTCAATGGTATATTAATTTTTGGAGATGGATTTAGAGATAAAATGTGAATTCATTTTTTGCTCATTAAATCCATGGTTCATTATTTTAGATTGCTGACAATTGCTTGGTAAATCTTGAGAATGAAGCACATCGCACTGACTTTATTCAGGAGGTATGATGAACGATCAAAAACCTAAGATTGGCCCGGAAATTACAGTCCATCGCCTTGTCGCTTTCCTGGCTATTTTTTTGGTTCTGATTGGACAGTTTGTTATTTTTGCCCTTCCCAGTTCAGACAATGTAGTGATTCCGCCTTACTTTTGGTTGTGCGCTCTTGGGGTCATTCTATTCTTACTCAGTCAACTGATTCGCCCCGCTCGCTTTGTTCAAGTGTTGGCAGCCCACATGCCGCCTGAAACAACCGTTTGGATTATCGCCGCGGTGATTCTCTCTTTATTGGCAACGGTGAGTATGGTGCTGTTCGAAACATCTGCCCGCGTCAATTACATTCCAGTCACCACGATCTGGTTCGGAAGCGGACTGTGCTATGTGATGGCCTTTGGGAACAGAGTTTTCACGGAGTTCCGATGGAAAGAATGGTTGAAAGCACATCGTAATGAGCTGATTATTTTAGGCGTGATAACCCTTGTTGCTGCAGTATTGCGCTTCTATAAGCTCGGTTCGATCCCTCGCGTTGTGGATGGGGATGAGGGACGGTTGGGCTTGGTGGTGCAGACCACTACATCGAGCGGCCTTGCCAATCCATTTGCTTTGTGGGAGAACTTCGGTGGGCTTTACCTGCAAATTTCCAACTTGTCTTTGAGACTGTTTGGCACGACCCCGTTTGCCCTGCGCTTGCTCCCGGCTATCAGTGGCGTGCTCGCTATTCCTTCTATTTATTTACTCGCGCGTCAGATCGCGGGCCAACGCATTGCATTGCTCTCAGCTATTCTGCTAACCATCTCTCATACGCATATTCATTTCAGCCGCATCGCATCAGTTGGATATATTCATGCCACGTGGCTAGTTCCACTCGAACTTTACTTTCTGTTGAGCGGGCTTGAGAAACGGAGTTCCTGGCGCGCAGCCTTGGGCGGTGTGATACTGGCCATTCATTTCTGTGTGTATCTCACATCTCAGATCATCGTTGGCTTGGCGTTGGCCTATATGTTGATCGCCTTAATGATCCTGCGCCTATGGATCAAGACTGTCATGCGACAAATGGCCGCGTTTTGGGCGGGGTTCGGTATCCTTATCATTCCCGAGATCGTGTATATATCTCAAAACCCCAATGAGTTCATCAATCGTTTGGGCGAAAATGGAACATTCCAAACCGGATGGCTGGCGGATACAGTAAAAAGCACGGGTCAAAGTCCGTTGATAATTTTAGGTGAGCGCGTCATCCATGCCTTTTTGTCTTTGATCTATTATCCCGGCACCGATTTCTATGGCTCGCCGATGACCATGCTGCCCTTCATTTCCGGTGCGCTCTTCTTGATCGGCCTCGGCATTGTTTTATGGCGCGTGCGTTCATCGAATTTTCTCCTGCTTAATGGCTATCTATGGGGAATCACAGTTGCCATCGGTGTCTTTGCTATTCCACCTTCTGCCGACTCATATCGTATGTTGATCGTTTTACCGGCTGCTGTCATCATGGTGGCCATTGGGCTGGATCAAATCCTCGAACTTTTTGGGTTGGGATGGACGGAATCGCGCAGAGCCTATCAATTGTGGACGAGTGCTGTCCTCCTCAGCTTGTTGGTCTTCAATGTGTGGACGTATTATGGCGACTTTGCAGGGCAGTGCCGTTACGGCGATAACTTGGCTGGCCGCTTTGCTTCGTATTTGGGCAATTACGTGCGGACCGTTACCAGTGAGTCATCCATTTATTTATTAAGTAACAGCACGTATTTTTACGGTTCACATGCCTCGGTTGATTTTTTGGATAATCGACGGCCAATCATCAATTTCCCAAATCCAATCGACCAACTCCATCTTGTCTCTGGTGAGATTGTGATTGCCAGCCCGGATCGAATCAATGAATTGAAAACCTGGGTACACGATCATCCGGGTGGTCAATTGCAGTCCCAGTATGATTGTCAGAGACAGATTTTATTGTCGTATCAGATTCCGTAGAGGCGAGTTGAAGCCTGAAGAATATGAGATTATGTATCGTGTGGAGCTTCGCCATTGGTGGTATTTGGGAATGGCGACGATCACACAGATGCTGTTGAACCGTTGGTATCCTTTACATACGAACTTGAGAATCCTTGATGCCGGTTGCGGAACCGGCGCAGCTATGACAACTTATTTAACGGAATATGGTGATGTGACAGGTTTCGATCTTTCTGATCTCGCGCTTGGGTTTTCGCGGGCTCGCGGCGCAGAAAAACTGGCGCGTGCTTCGGCGGTGAATCTACCGTTTGTTGGGGAGTCCTTCGATCTCGTGACCAGTTTCGAGGTCCTGTATGAACGGGCGGTATCGAGCGATGCGCGTGCGCTTCAAGAATTCTGTCGCGTGCTGGCGCGCGGCGGTCGTCTTTTGTTGCGGCTTCCCGCGTATGATTGGCTGCGCGGTCGGCATGATGAAGCCGTCCATACCGCGCGCCGCTATACATCCGGGCAGATCGCAACGCTTCTGCGGGAAAACGGATTCGTTATTGAACATCTTTCTTATGTCAACATGTTTCTCTTTCCGTTGGCGTTGATCAAACGACTGACTGAGCGAATCGCCCCAACTGAGGATAGCGGCTCCGATCTGACCTTGAACCCGGGTCCGTTAAATGGACTTTTTCGCGCCGTCCTCGCGTTGGAGGCGCCATTGGTCACGCGCTCCAGTTTGCCGTTCGGACTGAGCGTGATTGCGGTGGCACAAAAACAAAGTTCCGATGGATAATTCTATAAGACGAAATCGTTTATCGAGTATTAGTGCCATTTTTCCGGCCTATAATGATGGCGGGACGATCCCAAGCATGGTGCTGGCCGCGTTGCTCGCACTGCGCCAGGTGACAGATGATTATGAAGTGATCGTAACGAACGATGGCAGCGAGGATCACACGGGGCAAATTCTGGATGAAATATCATTGCGTTACCCCGAGTTACGCGTAATTCATCATGGAATGAATCAGGGATATGGTGCGGCCTTGCGGGCTGGCTTTGCTGCTGCAACCAAAGATTGGGTCTTCTACACGGACGGCGACGCGCAATACGATCCGCTCGAATTAGTTGAGCTTGTCGATGCGTTGCACGAAGGCGTGGATGTGGTCAATGGTTATAAAATTTCGCGCAGCGATCCATTGATTCGCAAGATCATCGGAAGGATATATCACCACTTTGTCAGTTTTGTTTTTGGGATTCACTTGCGCGATGTGGATTGCGACTTCCGTTTGATTCGGCGAAAGATTCTCGATGAAATTGAATTGGAGAGCAGTAGCGGGGCAATCTGCGTAGAGATGGTAAAAAAGATTCAAGACTTCGGGTATGTCTTCGCACAAGTGCCGGTGCATCATTATTATCGTCAATATGGGAAGTCTCAATTCTTCAACTGGCCGCGCTTAGTGCGTGTGGCCCGGCGGCTTTTTATCTTGTTTTGGAAACTGGTCATTCGTAAGGAGCATTTGCGAACATCCGAGCATGAACGCCAACTTTGATGGGATTTTTTCCGGCAAGCGCGCTCTGGTCACCGGTGGATTGGGATTTATCGGTAGTCATTTGGCGCGGCGGCTGGTTCATTTGGGAGCAGATGTTTCAATTGTGGATAATCTCGATCCTTCGACCGGTGCGAACCGTTTCAATATTGCCGGGATCGAAGAACGAGTTCATCTAACAATTGCCGATGTCAATGACAGAAAACAAATGGCCGCCCTCCTGGAAGGGCAACATTTTCTGTTCAGGCTGGCGGCGCAGACGAGTCACGTGGGAAGCTTGCGGCATCCTATGAAAGATGTTGAAGCCAACGCGGTTGCGCAACTAAGCATTCTTGAATTCTGCAGAAAACACAATCCTGAAATCCGAATCGTTTTCGCGGGCACGCGCCAGGTCTATGGCCGTCCGCAAAGACTTCCGGTTAGCGAAGACCATCCCCTTGCGCCGGTGGATTACAATGGTGTGAGCAAGCTGGCCGGAGATTTGTATCATGTCGTCAGTCATCAAATTTACGGTTTGTGGACGACAGTCTTGCGCCTCACGAATGTTTATGGTCCGCACATGCGTATCAAAGACGCGCGTCAAATGTTTGTCGGTTGGTGGTTCCATCAGATGTTAGATGGAGGGGAATTGCAAGTTTACGGAGATGGGCAACAAGTTCGAGATTTGAACTATGTGGGCGATGTGGTCGATGCGTTTTTATTGTGCGCCGCGCACCCGTCTGCGCAGGGACAAGTCTACAATCTCGGGGCCGAACCAATTCGACTGTTGGATTTGGCACGCTTGATGATCGAGATCAATGGAAGTGGAACTTATAAATTGGTCCCGTTCCCCGAAGAGCGCGAACGGATTGACATCGGTGATTATTATGGCGATTTCAGTAAAATCCGCGCCCAGCTCAATTGGCAGCCGACGATTCCTTTGCATAAGGGCATCGAACAAACGCTCGACTTCTATCGTCGTTATCGCGAACATTATTTGTAAATGGTTAATATTCCTGTCGTTGATTTGAAAGCACAATATGAAAGCATCCGCCGCGAAGTGGATGAGGTGATGGCGCGCGTGCTTCGGCGCGGCACATTCATTCTCGGTGAAGAAGTGGACGCGTTCCAACGCGAGTTCGCGGCATATTGCGGCGTATCTTTCGCGGTGGGAGTTGGTTCTGGTACTGCCGCGTTGTACCTGGCTCTGCGCGCCTGCGAGATTGGCAAAGGGGATGAAGTCGTCACGACTTCTCACACATCCGTCGCCACGGTAGCCGCTATCGAATTGGCGCAAGCGAAACCTGTATTGGTGGATATCGATCCGCGCTCTTATACGCTCGACCTTGCTCAATTGGAGTCTGCGCTCACGCCGCGTACGCGTGCGATTATCCCCGTGCACCTTTATGGTTGCCCGGCAGAGATGTCGCCGATTTTGGAAATGGCTCGACAGAAAAAGATTCTCGTCCTGGAAGATTGTGCGCAGGCGCACGGCGCGCGTTATGCTGGAAAACGCGTTGGCGGATTGGGAACTATCGCGGCCTTTAGTTTTTATCCCACAAAAAATTTGGGCGCATACGGAGATGGCGGCGCGGTTCTGACAAATGACTCGGAACTGGCGAAGCGTCTGCTTCTCTTGCGCCAATATGGATGGGAGGAACGATACATCAGCAGCATCAAGGGAGTCAACAGCCGCCTCGATGATTTGCAGGCGGCTGTCCTGCGCGTCAAATTGCATCATCTTGATGAATGGAACAAACGCCGCTGCGAATTGGCCTCGCTCTATGATCGATTACTAACTGATAGCGGACTGGCATTGCCTGTCATTCCTGAACATGCCGAGCACGTCTTTCATCAATATGTGATCCGGCATCCTGAACGCGATCAACTGAGAGCATATCTCAAAGCGCGCGGCATCCAAACTTTGATTCACTATCCCGTTCCTGTTCACTTGCAACCGGCTTATAAAGATCTTGGTTATCACGCGGACGATTTGCCCATCTCCGAAGCGGCCGCCAAAGAAGTATTATCGTTGCCGCTGTATCCGGAAATGAGTGAAGATGCAGTAAAGATAGTATGTCAAACTATTTTGGAATTTACCAATGAAAATGTTCAAAAAATCAGCCCTCGAATTTGAGGGCTGATTTTTATTTACTCACCCGCGCGGTCGCGTTGAACCAGGCCTCGCTGCCAGGCATAGACCGCGACTTGAGTCCGATCTGCGAGATGAAGTTTACTCAAGATATTGCTGACGTGACCTTTGACGGTGTTCTCGCTAATGACCAATTTCTCGGCAATCTGACTATTCGTCAGGCCGTTGGCGATTAATTTCAATACATCCAATTCCCGATCAGTGAGCTCGGTGAAGAGCGGTTGTTCGCCTTCTTCCTCGCCACGGATATTTTGCAGAACCCGCGCGGCCACACGCGGATGCAAAGTCACTTCACCTTGCACGGCGCGGTGCAACACATCCGCCAACTTTTCCATCTTCATGTCTTTCAAAATATAGGAGATCGCGCCTGCTTTCAACGCGGGGAAAATATGCGCGTCCTCGTGATAGGAAGTCAGCACGACAACCTGTGTGCGCGGGCTGATCTGTTTGATGCGGCGCGTGGCCTCCACACCATCCATGCCGGGCATGATCAGGTCGAGTAAAACAACATCCGGGATATGTTCGGAGACAAGCAGCAAAGCCTCTTCGCCTGAAACGGCCTCCCCGATCACATGGAACTCGGGCAAAGTTTCCAGATACGCTCGAATTCCGTTGCGAACCACTTCGTGATCATCCACAATGAGAATGCTGATCGGATTTTTCATAATAGTTTTTTCTCCATCTCGTTTTTCTTGATCGGCACTTGAATCAGGATGCTTGTTCCGTGACCAGGTGCGCTCTGGACCTGAACACTGCCGCGGATACTGCCAACCCGTTCCCGAATCGACCGAAGTCCCATGCCGCGTACTTTTTGGTTGACGTCAAAGCCTCGGCCGTTGTCCGTGATCGTCACATCCAGCGAGTCCGCGTGATAGATGATTGAGATCTCGACACGCGATGCCTGACTGTGACGGGCCACGTTGGCCAGCGCTTCCTGGATGATACGATAAATTGCTTGTTCTGTGTCCAACTTAAGGCGGCGTCCGCTGCGAATATTCAGATTGACGGTGATGTCGTTGCGGTTTTCCCATTCAAAGATATATTCGCGCAGCGTGGTCGATAATCCCTTTTCCTGCAGGGCCATCGGATAAATTTCTTGAATAAGAAAAGTCAATTCCTGAATAACTTCATATACCAGGTTTTCCGCTTCGTTGAGATGCGGCTTGATGCCGGTTTGATTGCGACTCAGAATTCCATTGGCAGTACCCAGTTGTGCAAGCGCCGCGAAAGCTTTTTGTTTGGCGCTATCGTGCAAATCGCGCGCCAGACGGTTGCGTTCTTCCATCACAGCCAGATCCTTGGTTTGTTCAAAGAGCTGCATATTCGCAATGGACATCGAAGCGCGCTGGACGAGCGCAGTGAAGACGCGCACGATGTCATCGTTGATGGCGCCAGGGCGCGTGAAGCCTACGTTGAAAACACCGACGATGCGGCTATCGATCTTGATCGGCAAATGCACGAAGGAATGAATGCCTTCCTCCAAAATTGCAGCGCGGACATCGGGGCGCAACTCTTCTGACTGAAGCACAGGCACAATCACGGGTTCGCCGGTTGCCAATACTTGCCCGACCATGCCTTCGCCTTTTGCGAACTTCAATACGGCCAGTGTTTTGGCACTGAACCCGTGACTGACGCGTGGTACGGCGCATGCTTGCTCTTCATCCCAGGCGAAGACAGCACTACGATCCGCTTGCAGAATATCCACTGCGACATCTACAAGAGTTTGGAAGACTTGATTGAGGCTGACCGTGCGCAGGATTTTCTCATCGGCCTGATAGAGCGCTTCCATTTCAATCGTTCGTTTTTCGAGCGCGCTCGTTCGTTCATGCACCAATGTTTCCAGGGCGCGGTTGCGATTTTGAACGGAACTCAGCCGGAGTCGGTATCCTCCTGCAATGGCCGCGGCAAGCGTCAGTCCCGCGAGGATGCGAAACCAGGTCGTCTGCCAGAAAGGCGGAATGACTGTCACGGTGACAGCTTTGGCAGTTTGATTCCAAATGCCATCGCTGTTACTGCCTTTGAGCAGCAACGTGTACGTGCCGCCCGGCAGGTTTGTATAGCGCCCATTGCGTTGGGTGCCAATGCTGTTCCAATTTTGATCGAAGCCCACCAACTTGTATGCATATTGATTCTTGGAAGGCTGGCCATATGCCAGCGCCGCGAATTCAAACTCGAAAGAATTATTCGGCCAATTCAAGATGATGTTCTGCAAGGCCTGGACTTGTGTGCCGGTTTCCATCGGCTTGCCTTCTTGAGTGAGAGAAGTCAGTTGTATGGGCGGCACGTAAGGATCATCAGTAATGTTCAGCGGATCAAAGGATGTAACGCCGTTGATGCCGCCAAAATACATTTCGCCGCGCGGGCTTAACGCGTACGCGCTCATGTTGAACTCGTTGCTTTGCAAACCGTTCGCAGCTGTGAAATTGCGGAAGACTCCGGCCTTTGGATCGAAACGCGATAAACCATTATTCGTGCTCAACCATATATCGCCCGCGTCGTCTTCCAGTATTCCATAAATGACATTGCTGGGCAAACCATCTCTTTCGGTGTAATGGACGAAAGAGTCGGTTTTTGGATCATAACGATCCAGGCCTCCACCGCCTGTCCCGATCCATAAATTGTTATGGCGATCCTCATGAATAGCCCAAACGGAATCATTGCTTAAGCTGTTTGGATCGTTCGGCTCATTCATGTAATGAATAAAGCCTTCACCATCGGGATTAAAACGATGCAAACCGCTCCCAAACGTGCCCACCCACAACCAGCCATTGTTATCTTCCGCCATTGCCACTACCTGACCGCCGCTGGTTTGTGCGGAGGCCGGAGCGTAATGGATGAAAGTTTCAGTTCGCGGCTCGAATTGATCCAGGCCTCGGCTGGTGCCGAACCATAGATTTCCTTTTTTGTCTTCGTAAATGCTATATACTGGCAAACCGGAGAGACTGAGTTCCGTGTTTGCATCCGGACGATAATGCGTGAATTTACCAGTGCGGATATCGAGCCGGTCGAGAGCGCGCGCGGTGCCAACCCATAACGAACCTTGTGAGTCCATATAAATCGAAAAGACTTCGTCGCTGCTCAAGCTATCCGGATTTTCTGGATCGTTGCGATAATATGTAAATTGTTTGACGACCGGGTTATAGCGATTCAATCCATTGCCATACGTACCAATCCAGACAATGCCCTGCGGGTCCACATAAATGGGAAAGACCATGTTCCCGCTCAAGCTGTCCTTGTTGGATGGATCATTGCCGAGATATGAGAACTCATCCTGCTGGCGATCGTATTTGTTCAGCCCGCCGCCATACGTCCCAACCCACAAAACGCCGCTCTGATCCTCATAAATGGAAAAAATGGAATTGTTGCTTAAGCTGTTGGGATCAGCTGGTTGGTTGCGATAATGTGTAAAGCTTTTATAGTGATCGTTAAAATAATCCAACCCGTTATTCGTGCCGATCCATAAGCGGCCGCCATGATCGAGGTACAAAGCCGAGATTTGATT
>DATKNJ010000092.1:0-9471 GCA_035541395.1 Anaerolineales bacterium | reverse complement strand
TACGGCTGGACCGTTCCGTTTCGTCTGTTGACTTTCACGGTGTTCACGATCACAGTGCTCACCGGCTTGGCACCCGCGCGTTTCTTCGCGGTAGGCGCGTGGGAAGGATTGGGTGCGGTCTCAACAGGTATCGCGCTGTATTTCGAAAACCGCGCAGAAAAAAGGTAGGTTGCTATGCGCTCGGAGTGGATCGAATTTAATGGCAAAAAGATCTTCTACCAGAATTTTTCCGGGCTCTTCTATAACAGTGCAGCCATCAAATCAGAATTGAAAGAAGTGCAGGAAATCGTCATCAACCAGCCAATCAACTCTGTGTTGGTGCTGACCGATTTACGCGATACGCAAATCGGCGGCGATGTACTTTCCGCCATGAATACCGCTTCCACGCGTACAAAGAACTATGTTCGTAAGACGGCTGTGTTAGGCGTGACCGGTGTCAAGCGCACGTTGGGTGATATGCTCACCAGACTCACGGGCCAATCTCTGATGTATTTCGATGACGAGTTGGACGCCAAAGAGTGGCTGACTACTGACTAAAATAAAATTCGCAAATCAAAAATCCCCAACCAAATTGGTTGGGGATTTTTTTATCGTTAGAACACTTCCAATGTACCGCGACGTTTGGCTTCGACTTCAAACCAAGAAAACAGGATATATCCGAACAAGCCATACATCAATCCGATCCCGATCTCACCCCACAAGAGCGGAGCCACTTGAGCAAGTGAAGCACCCGCCACAATCGACCGCGCAGCGATAATTCCGCGCGTCAATGGCAAAGCCCAGGAGACGGCTTGCATCCAGGCGGGCAGTTCGCTGATCGGTACATTCGCACCCGAGAAGATCAGTAAAACAAAATATACAAAGTTATTTACAAACATCACATTGACAGTGATCAGACTCAGACAACCCATCAACAATCCAAGCCCACAAGTGCTGACGGTGGTGATGAAAACCGTCAGCGCCAGCGCGCCGAGATTCGTATGGGAAAGATTGAGTCCCAACAACACCACTCCCCAACCAAAGGCAATTATCACGCCGAGCATTCCATCAAGGACATGCATGAAGGCGCGGCCGAAGAACGTCGCGAGTCGATTGGCAGGCGTTCCGAAGAGATAAGGCAAAGTGCCCGCGTCGCGTTCGCCGCCGACACTCATGGTCACGCCAAAGATTCCGCTGACCGCTGTAATTTGAATCGCGTTCCCGATGATATAAAACGCGGCATTATCCTTGCCAGTGGCATACGTCCCTAAAAACACAAAAAACAGCATCTGTGCCAACGGCATGATGATCTTCGAAGCCGCGTAGGTTACCGGCCGCAGCCAATGGAACAGGGCGCGATAGGAAAGCAATGTCCCTTGCCAAAAGAGACGAAAATTATTCGTAACGCTTCGCATGCTCACTCCAATCCTAAAGTTGCATCGGCACGAGCTTTGAACAACATGACTTTAAAAAGACGTGACGAGATCAGAATATCGATCACTGAGAAGAGCACCAACATGCCCAAGGCAAAGAGAGTCTGATTTAACGGCGTCCCAGCTGTCGTTGTCCCGTGAAGAGCAACCGCCGCCCAATATGGAGGCAGAATGTACGAAATAGGAGTTGTCCAATTGGGCAATAGTGCGATCGGGAAGAGGAATCCGCATAAAACGTAAACGGGGAATTCCATTCCGTTTTGCCATTGTTGAACTGCCGGACTCATTACAAAGATCGGCGCGATTACCAAACCAAAACAAATGAAACCGAAGATGGTCAGAGCCAGCGAAATCACAAACCACAATGGCTGGACAATACTGAGCGAATACCCAAAGAGCCAGGCCGCCACAATATAACCTAAAATCATCGAGAGCAAAGATTGAAAGACGTTGGCTAGATTCTTTCCAAAAACGATCACCTCGAACGGTGTCGGCACAGCAACCAGCGACTCCAACGTTCCGATCCAGCGCTCGATGTTGATACTGTTTCCTGAGATGAACAACAAGCTGGACCAGAGTCCCGTGAGACCCGAACCAACCACCACGAAAATGGCATAATCCGGGCCTTTGCCTTTCAACATCCACAATGCCAGCGCGGCAATAATGATGGGCTGAAACAGAATCGTAAAAATAATAAAGCCATCCATCAACTGTTGACGAATGGTCATCTCGGCGACTACGAGAATAGTGCGCCAATACTTGAGCAATATTCTAAAGTTCATGCTTCGCCTCCAACTAATCGAATATACGCGTCTTCCAAAGTCGGTTCGCGAACAACCACACGGCCCAAACGTTGGCCATCCAAAGTAGACATTAAATCAGGGACCGCTTCGGCGCCGCGCCGCGTTTGAACCAATAGCATTTGTTTCTGTTCGTTGTTTTCAACAGCCAGCGAATCGACAAAAGATAACGCTCGCAATTTCTCCAACACGCTTTCCGGCACGCCGAACGTTTCAACTTCCACAACCGACAAATCTGCGACATGCTGTTTCAATCCGCCGGGCGTATCGAGCGCAATGATTCGTCCATGATTGATGACTGCAATGCGATCACACAACGCGTCGGCTTCAAACATATAGTGTGTGGTCAACAGAATTGTTTTCTTCTCGGATTGCAGATTGAGAATCACGTTGCGGAAATCGCGCGCGCCGACCGGATCGAGACCAATCGTCGGTTCATCGAGGAACAATATATCCGGATCGTGCAACAAAGTGCGCGCTACATGCAAACGCTGCTTCATACCGCGCGAATATCCGCCGACGTTTTCGTCGCCGCGTCCGTTCAGCCCAACCATATCGAGTAAATATGGAATGCGCTTCTTTGAGACTTCGGGATCTACACCGTATAAACTCGCAAAATAACGCAAGTTATCGATTCCAGAAAGCCGCCAATATAAGCCGCGCTCTCCGCCGAAGATAAATCCGATTCGCTTGCGGACTTCATCCGCCTGCTTGACGACATCAAATCCTTTAACGGTAGCCGTTCCTGAGGTCGGGATGAGAAGCGTTGTCAACATCTTGACCGTAGTCGTTTTACCGGCGCCGTTCGGTCCGAGCAGGCCAAAGAGTTCCCCTTCTTCAATGGCAAAAGAGATATCTTCCACAGCAATGACTTCTTTGCTCGTGCGCTTGATCACACCGGTATGCGTTTTATAAACACGTCTCAAATGGTTTATTTCTATTGCATTCATTTTGGTTAAGTCCTTCTGGGAGATTAGAACAATTGTACTACAAGAAAATCGAATGGACAACGGCGATTATAATTTGCGGGGTTTGCCCAATCGAATTGAATTTGAAGGGACACTATGGCTGACTATTTTGATTACATCATCATCGGTTCAGGATTCGGCGGATCAGTCTCCGCATTGCGATTGACCGAAAAGGGTTATTCGGTTCTCATCATCGAAAAAGGCAAACGCTACAACGATCATGATTTTGCCAAAACCAATTGGCAATTCTGGAAATATATTTGGATGCCCGCTTTCCGCGCGCACGGCATTTTGCAAGTAAGTCTGATTCGAGGCGCGATGATTTTGCACGGAGTTGGCGTGGGCGGTGGAAGCCTTGGATATTCCAATGTATTGGAAGTGCCGCGCGAGGAAACCTTTGCAACACCCACATGGAATCAACCTTTCGCATGGGGAAAAGTTCTCAAGCCGCATTATGAGACAGCCCAAAAAATGCTCGGCGTGACGCGCAATCCAAAGTTATGGAAAGCAGATGAACTTCTCAAACAGATGGCCGCGCAGCGCGAGATGGAATCCACGTTTCGCGCTACAGATGTTGGCGCATATTTCGGCGAAGCAGGCGTGACTGTGCCCGATCCATATTTCGGCGGCGAAGGTCCGGCACGCGCAGGCTGCCGTCATTGCGGTGGATGTATGGTCGGCTGTCGCTATAACGCCAAGAATACACTGCCGAAAAATTATTTGTATTTCGCAGAAAAGAACGGCGCACAGATTATTTCAGAAGCGGAAGTGATTGATATCAGGCCATTGACCGCAAACAATAGACTGTCCACCGTCCACAGTTCATCGTCTTACGAAGTGACTTATCAAACCTCCACTTCCCCACTCAAAAAGAAGACTTCAGTGAAAGCCAACAATGTCATCTTCTCCGCCGGTGTGATGGGAACGATCCGCCTGTTGTTGAATCTGCGCGACGAGAAAAAGTCCTTGCCGAATCTTTCGCCGCGACTCGGTGACATGATCCGCACCAATTCTGAAGCGCTGTTGGGATCAGTGGCGCGCGAATCGGATATCAATTATTCGGAAGGCGTGTGCATCTCGTCGATCTATAACCACGATGAGATTACGCGCGTAGAACCGGTGCGTTATCCGGATGGCTCGTCGCTGATGCGCTTCCTGGCCGCGCCGTTGATCGACACAGACGTGAGCATCCCGCTGCGCGTGCTGAAATTTTTCGGTTGGGCCATCACGCATCCGTTGGATTTTGCGCGCACTTTATTTTTGCCGGGCTGGGCGCACAACGTGACGATTTTGTTGGTGATGCAACACGCGGACAATCGTATGCGCTTCCGCATGGGGCGCAGTTTATTTACGTTATTTCGTCGCGGCATGGTGGCCGAGCGCGAACCGGGATTCGAGATCAGCGCGCAAGTGAAAGGCTCGCACGAATTGACGCGCGATTTTGCCAGGCGTTCGAATGGCATTCCGCTTGGTTCGCTCGGCGAAAATCTTTTGAATTTGCCGACGACCGCACATATCCTTGGTGGCGCGCCAATCGGAAAAGATTCAAGCGAAGGCGTGGTGAATGAAAACTTTGAAGTGCATAATTATCCCGGCTTGTATATCGTGGATGGTTCAATCATGCCCGCCAATCCGGGAGTCAATCCATCGCTAACGATTACTGCATTGGCCGAATACGCAATGTCAAAAATATCCGAAAAGAAATGAGCTTCATGAACAACAATTTTCAAACGTCAAAAGAATATGCCCTGCGGCTTGACACACAAGATAAACTGGCTTCCTATCGAAATAAATTCGTTATTGATGATCCCAATCTCATTTATTTGGATGGCAACTCACTAGGGCGCCTGCCCAAGTCCGTTATCGAACGATCTCACAAGTCGATAGAAAATGAATGGGGCAATGACTTAATACGGGGCTGGAATCAAGGCTGGTGGGACACGCCCACTCGCGTCGGCGAAAAGATCGCTCAAATCGTCGGCGCATCGGAAGGGCAAGTCATCGTATGCGATACGGTTTCCATCAACTTATTCAAACTTACCGTCGCCGCGTTGAGATTACAAAAGGATCGCACCAAAATCGTCACCGATACGTTCAACTTCCCTTCGGATTTATATGTCCTTCAAGGCGTTGTTCAATTGCTCGGCAATGAGCACAAAATTGCTCACATCGGCTCACAGGACGATGACATCACGCCCGATCTCGCAGCGCTTGAATCCGAAATCGATGAAAATACCGCCTTGGTCACTTTGTCGCATGTTGTGTTCAAGAGCGGTTATCTCTACGATATGGCGCGCATCACCGAGATGGCGCATCGCAAAGGTGCGCTTGTGCTGTGGGACTTGAGTCATTCCGTCGGCGCGGTACCAATCGCGTTGGATGCCTGCCATGCCGATTTCGCCATTGGCTGCACGTACAAATATCTGAACGGCGGACCGGGCTCTCAATCCTTTTTATATGTCCGTAAAGATTTACAGGAGAAAACTTCCTCGCCCATCTGGGCATGGTGGGGACAAAACACGCCCTTCGATTTTGATCTCGATTACGTTCCCGCGCCGGATATCAAACACTTCCTGACCGGTTCGCAATCTGTCCTTTCGCTGCTCGCCATGGAAGAAGCCCTCAAGCCGACTCTCGAAGCGGGGATGGAAACCATCCGGGCAAAGTCCGTGCAGATGACCGAATACGCGATTGCTTTGCATGATGCCATACTTGCGCCTCTCGGTTTCACACTCGGCTCACCGCGGGACTTTGAGCGGCGCGGCTCGCATATCAGCATTCGCCATGCGGACGGCTACCGCATCAACCGCGCTCTGATCGAAGAGATGAATGTCGTCCCGGACTTTCGCGCGCCGGATAACATCCGCTTGGGATTTGCACCGCTATACACATCTTTCGATGAAATATGGGAAGGCATGGATCGTATCCGCCGCACCGTGGAAGAGAAATGCTATGAGAAATATTCACAACAAAGGATGACGGTAACATAATAATATAGTTTTAGCAAAATATGCATGAGTAAGGTAATCAGTAAAACAATTTTGATATTGAAGGCCCTTCAATTACCACTGGAACAGTAAGATAAAGCACTATGAGATCATTCTTGTTTTCATCGTGATAAAATCACATTTTGAGCAAAATATAATTTATGCCACCCGATTCCATTATCGTTGAAAACTTAACCAAAACTTACAAAGTACCTGAACGCGAAGGCGGATTCGGCGCGGCAGTGCGCGGATTCTTCAAACGCGAATATTCCGACGTGCTCGCGGTGCAAGGTGTCAGCTTTCGGATTCAACCCGGAGAAATCGTTGGCTTTCTCGGTCCGAACGGCGCGGGCAAAACCACCACCTTGAAAATGTTATCTGGTTTGTTGAATCCAACCTCGGGCAACGCGCAAGTGCTGGGCTTCACGCCATGGGAACTCAAGCCCGATTATCTGCGCGCCATGACACTCGTGATGGGTCAACGTAATCGACTCTCGTGGGATATTCCCGCCGCGGATTCATTTCTGCTCGATCAAGCCATTTATCGAATCCCGGATGATATATATAAGAAAACGTTCAAAGAACTCGATGAACTGCTCGACTTGAGTCCGCTTATGAAGAAGCCGGTGCGCAATCTATCGCTGGGCGAACGCATGAAATGCGAACTCGCCGTTGGCTTGATTCACAATCCGAAAGTCTTGTTTCTGGATGAGCCCACCATTGGCCTCGATATCACCGCGCAGTCGAGCATCCGCGACTTTCTGCGGGAGTACAACCGTCGAACCGGTGCGACGATTCTGTTGACGAGTCATTACATGGCGGATGTCACCGCCTTGTGCGAACGCGTCATTATCATCCATCTCGGCCAACTTAAATACGATGGCGGACTCTCTGACCTCTCGCATAAAATCGCGCCATTCAAGTTGATCGGCGTGATGCTGCGTGACCCATCAGTGCATGATTTGGCTAAATATGGGAAACCAATTGAAAACGAGGAGGATCGAGAGAAACGTTATATCCAAGTCAACGCGGCAGACGTAACGAAAGTCGCCGAACGCATGTTGGCCGAGCTACCCATCCACGATATCACCATCGCCGATCCGCCCATCGAGGATGTGATCGAGCAGACCTTCGCGGAGTAAACATGCTTCGCATTTATCAACGCATGGGCCAAGTCAACTGGGCGGAACAATGGCAATACCGCGCCAATCTCTTCATGTATGTTTTGTATTGGCTGGTCGGGCCAATTGTTTACATCGCCGTATGGACTTCCATCGCCAACGCACAAGGCAACGTCAGCGGATTGACTGCCAACGATTTTATTGTGTATTACATGATCATGCTGCTCGTCGACCAAGTCACCGCGGAGACCGTCGTTTACAATTTCGCGTACAAGATTCAAGACGGCTCGCTCTCCAGTGAAATCATCCTTCCCGTTCATCCGATTCTGACTCGCACATTGATGAACAACCTGGCCTTCAAAGTGATCACCGCGGTTGTACTGATTCCAATTTGGATTCTGCTCTCGCTTCTTTTCCAGCCGACATTTGCTTCCGTTACCTTGACGAATCTTTTGCTGTCAATTCCTGCCCTGATCTTCGGCTTTGCCATCAACTTCCTGCTCAGCGCGGCGATCGTTTGCGTCGCGTTCTGGACGACGCGTGTTTGGGCGTTGTATCGCCTTTATGGAATCCCGGTGGCTTTGTTCTCCGGTCAGTTCGTGCCGTTACAATTACTTCCGAAAATCCTACAGAACATGGCAGTTTATTTGCCCTTCCAATTGTTTAAATATTTTCCAACGCAATTGATCCTCGGCAAGCTTTCCATGGAACAGATTCTGTTCAGCTACGCGATGGATGCGATTTGGCTCATCATCGTCTATGCCTTGTTCCGCTTTGCGTGGCACAACGGGCTCAAACAATATGTTGCGGTCGGAGCCTGATGTGGAAACTGTGCGGTTGATTCGTACGTTCATCAAGATCAACGTTCAAATGTCATTGGCCTATCGTTCAGAAGCCGCCATTGAATTTTTACTCGATCTGTTGTGGTTGGGCTGGGAATTACTCAGTCTGCAAATCATCTTTGGCAATACCCAATCATTGGGCGGGTGGAACAAAGGCGAACTCATCGCATTGATGGGCGTATTGTTGATGGTCAATACATTTATGTCGGCATTGATCTGGCCCAATACAGAATTCTTCAACTCCGCCATGCATGATGGCTCACTCGATTACATGCTGCTTCAACCGGTCAATAGTCTGTTCCTCATTACGTTCTCGCGCATCTCGATCTGGCGCGTCGCCGACTTGATTGTAGCGGTCATTCTTATTATAACCGGCGTTCGATTGGCAAATGAGATCGTCACCCCGTTCAATATTGGGACTTTTCTTCTATTAATTGTTTCTGGTTCGCTGGTACTCTACAGCCTATGGATCATCCTGATCGCCTTCACGTTTTGGTTCACCAAATTCGACAACAACGTGACCATCCTGCAGGCATTGACAGACACCGGCCGCTATCCGATCACCGTTTATCCGTGGTGGCTGAGAATCATCGTCACGTTCATCATTCCCATCGGACTGGCAACCACAGTCCCGGTTCAAGCCTTGCGCGGCGAATTGGGAAGCCAACAGGTTCTCACGTTTATGGCGGTGAGCATCCTCGCTTTTTTGATCGCGTCTCAAGTGTGGAGAGTGGGAATCAAACGCTATAGCGGGGCCAGCAGTTAAAAGTCCAGAGTGACC
Source organism: Anaerolineales bacterium (assembly GCA_035541395.1). Taxonomy (GTDB): domain Bacteria; phylum Chloroflexota; class Anaerolineae; order Anaerolineales; family Villigracilaceae; genus JACPVF01. The sequence goes on along the minus strand of DATKNJ010000092.1, from coordinate 560 downwards.
GGTTGGCCGCTCTGATTTATTAGGCTTTCTTTTGATTGAAGCGAATCCGACTATATAAAGTGATTCCCGCCGCGGCAGACACATTCAACGACTCAACATGTTCATTAATCGGAATGCAAGCTTGCAACGTTGCGGCCTGTTCGATCTCAGGCGAACAACCTTCTTTCTCGCTGCCAAAGACAATCAATAAACGATTATGAATCGAAGCAATTTCGTCTATATCCTTTGGCGCTTTCATCGCGGTGACAAGCAGAGTCTCATGATTCGCTTTGCAGTACGTGAGAAATTCACTAGCCGTAGCCGTCATAATTGGAAGCGAGAAAACATAACCGCGGCTGGCGCGGATCAGCCTGCGATCATAAATATCGAGCGGATCCATATTCAGCAAAATCATTCCGCCCATATTCAACGCCAGCGACGTGCGAATGATGTTGCCGATGTTGCCGGAAATACTTAAATCTTCCAAAACCACAATATCGTTCGTAATAGATTTCAGTAATTCCAATCCATTCGATTTTGGGGTTTTGGCAATGGCGAAAATACGCGAGATTTTGTCATTC
>DATKNJ010000091.1:0-3377 GCA_035541395.1 Anaerolineales bacterium | reverse complement strand
ATAACGGAACTCTAACAAACGCATTTGACGCGGCTCGACACCAATCCGCTTCCCATCCAGACCAAGAGTCTGCGCGGCCTTTCGAAACGCGTTCTCCCACTCTGACGGATTCTCGCCATACGGGAAGGCCTGCACTTTATAAGGAAAAAGTCCCACTTTCAGCATTTCCAATTCCGGCAGAATCAATGCCGGGTCCTGGCCGGGAGCGACTAATAAAACAACGGGGCGCTCCATCAGATGAAAGCTGACGTTAGTGAGATACTTCAAAGTGGGGCCGGGATTCAAGGCAACGGCATCCAAGCCTGAGGTCCGTAACGAAGCGGTTAGTTTATCGAGGCGAGAAGTCACGAAAGCTCCTTATCAATTTTGATCTTATGTTTTGGTTTGGTCACCCATTGAATCACGAACCAATCCACCAGCCACGGCATGGCCGCTTCTGCAAATGCAACGACGCGATAATACCAGGGAAGGATCACCGCACGGCGCGGATGCTTGGCAAGCTCAATCACCGCGTGTGCCACATGCTCCGAGGCCATCGAGGGAAAGATTCGACGCAACGTAGTTTGTTTCATCGGGTGGTTGCCGGTATGTTGACCAAATTCTGTTTTCGCGGGGCCGGGATAAATGCCGCTGACTTTGATTCCAAACGGCGAAACCTCACGGCGCAGCGCGTCGGTAAAGGCGCGCACGCCATATTTTGTAGCAGCATAAATCGAATAAGCAGGCGCAGCCACCCACCCCGCAACCGAGGACATGTTGATGATGTGACCCTGTCTGCGTTGAATCATATAAGGCAATACTGCGCGTGCAGTTTGCATCACGCCCAACAAATTAACTTGCACTTGAGTTTCGATATCGCGATGTGGATCGAGTCGTTCCAGCCAATCCAAACGGCCGAAGCCGGCATTGTTGAAGAGAATATCGATCTGACCATACAGATCAATCGTGGCTTCGACCATCGTTTCAATGTCGGCGCGATTCACCACATCGACCGGGATAGCCATCGCTTCTCCGCCCGCGCGTTGGATGGATTCGGCAAGAGATTGAATACGGTCCAAGCGCCGTGCGGCCAAGACAACTTTACAACCTTCTGCTGCAAACAGACGCGCCGCATCTTCGCCAAAACCCGAAGAAGCACCGGTAATGAGGACGACTTTGCCGCGTAAAGAATTAGTCATCGCATACACAAAACGATGAAATGCCAAAGCACTTCACCGTTATCCCTTTTATTCAGAATCACCTTCAACCGGTTCCTCGCGTGGCTGCCTGCGCGGACGCGGCGGTTCACTCACAGATTTCTCTGCCAAAGCTACATGTAAAACTTCATCCATGTGCGCGACCGGAATGATCTTCAGCTCGCTGCGCGCGGACTTTGGCAACTCGACCAAATCTTTCATATTTTTTTCAGGCAGAATTATGGTTTTGAGTCCAGCGCGATGAGCGGCCATCACTTTTTCGCGCACACCGCCAATCGGTAGGACGCGTCCACGCAAAGTAATCTCGCCCGTCATGGCCACATGACGATACACAGGCCGCCCGGTCAGTGCGGAGATGATTGCCGTTGCCAACGTAATTCCTGCAGAAGGGCCGTCTTTGGGAATCGCACCTTCCGGCATGTGCACGTGAATATCCATGCGTTCGAAAACATCCAAATCAATTTTCAGCGAAGCCGCGCGCGACTTGATATATGTCAGCGCGGCTTGTCCCGATTCTTGCATCACCTCGCCGATCTGGCCAGTCATCTGCAAGCCGCCCTTCCCCTCCAACACCGCGACTTCGATAGGCATGATTACACCGCCATCTTCCGTCCAAGCCATGCTGGTTGCCACGCCGACCTCATCTTCGCGTTCCGCTTCCGGCGGAAAGACTTGTTGTGGGCCGAGGAACTTCTCGATCAAATCCGGCTCGATCGCTGTCGGATATTTTTTCCCTTCGGCTTTCATGCGCGCCACTTTACGCGCCACGCGTCCGATCTCGCGCTCGAGATTGCGAACACCCGCTTCATATGTATACTCGCGGATGATTCGCCGCAGCGCGTCGTCTTCAAACTTCAAGCCGAGACTCTCGACCCCGTTCTCCTCAAGCTGACGCGGAATCAAATAGCGATTCGCGATCTCGAGTTTTTCCTCCTCGATGTAACCCGGGAACTCGATCACTTCCATGCGGTCGAGCAGCGCGGGTGGAATAGTCGAAAGCGTGTTGGCTGTAGTGACGAACATGACCTTCGAGAGGTCGAACGGGATTTCAAGATAATGATCGCTAAAAGCATAGTTCTGTTCGGGGTCGAGCACTTCCAACATGGCAGACGAAGGGTCGCCGCGAAAGTCCGAACCAAGCTTGTCGATTTCATCCAACATAAAAAGCGGATTGGCCGTTCCGGCCCGCTTCATGGTCTGGATGATGCGGCCCGGAAGCGCGCCGATGTATGTGCGGCGATGACCGCGGATTTCCGCCTCGTCGCGCACGCCGCCCAATGAGACGCGCACAAATTTGCGCCCAAGTGCATCTGCAATCGAACGGCCCAGCGACGTCTTGCCGGTGCCGGGCGGACCCACAAAACACAGAATCGGCTGGCGGTCTTTTTTTGGTTTCAACGAACGCACGGCGATGTATTCGAGAATACGTTCTTTGGCTTTCTTGAGTCCGTAATGATCGTGCTCCAACACTTTGCCCGCGTTCTTTACATCGAGATTATCGGCCGTGATGTTCGTCCACGGAAGATCGATGATCCAATCAATATAAGTGCGGATGATGCCAACTTCTGGCGCCATGGGCGGCATTTGATTCAAGCGCTCAACTTCTTTCAAAGCTACGGCCTTCGGCTCTTCGGGAAGATTCGCGGCTTCCACTTTTTGCTTTAGTTCCGTAACATCGCGCGTGAAGATATCGCCTTCGCCCAGCTCGTTTTGAATCTGCCGCATTTGTTCGCGCAGATAAAACTCGCGCTGACTGCGATCCACTTCGTTCTGCACGCGCGAGTGAATCTCGTCTTCGAGTTCGAGCATGTCCACTTCCTGCGCCAGCACCGTATTCAAATGTTGGAGTCGCGCTTTCGGATCGAGCATCAGCAATAAGGTCTGTTTAGTTTCGTACGTGAGTGAAAGCGAGGTGGAAATCATGTCGCTCAACCAACCGGGTTCGGAAATATTCAACGCGAACAGATGCGCTTCTTCTGGGATCGAACGATCCAGCTGCACACAACGCTCGAACATATCCAAAACCGAACGCATCAAAGCTTGAGTCTGGCGATCAGTATTTTGCGTTTCGTGGATCACGCGCGCCCGCACTTTTAGATAAGGCTTGGTGCGCACGAATTCCACAATCTCGACGCGCCGCCGTCCTTGCACCAGTGCGGAATGCGAACCATCCGGCATTTG
>DATKNJ010000090.1:0-5023 GCA_035541395.1 Anaerolineales bacterium | reverse complement strand
CAAGCCGCACGTGCTTTCCTGTCAACACAACGGATTTAACTTCCATCATAGCGCAACCACTCTTCCTCAAGCCTGTCTCGCGATGGCAGGTACGGCATCTCCGGGCCATTTACTTTTAACAACTCAGCCAATGCGGCGCGCATCGCAGTACGATCATCCCACAAAAATTCTTTCTTTCCAAAGCACATGGACTGTTCATGACCTTTTCCGCAAGCCAGAACGATATCGCCGGGACGCGCCAGACTCAACGCGAATCGGATGGCTTCACCGCGATCCGGGATACACCAAAAGGTTTCGCCCTCGCGTCCTCCCTTGGACCTCGCGCCTGTTGCCATTTCATCGAGGATTCCAGCCAGAGATTCAGTACGCGGATCTTCTGCGGTCAGCACCGTTAAATCCGCCAGTTCGGCTGAAGTCTCAGCCATCATGCGGCGTTTTTCTTTATCACGCAATCCTGCCGAACCAACGACCGCGATCACGCGACCTTTTGTCATCTGACGAGCGGTCTCAAGGGTCACTTTCAGTGCATTTGGCGTGTGAGCAAAGTCCACAATCGTAATAAAGTTCTGGCCAAGATCAATTCGCTCCATACGACCAGGCACGCCGGGCAAAGCCGCAACCCCACGCGCCGCAACTTGCGGATCAATCCCAAGTCCATACACCGCGGCTGAAACTGCTGCGAGGCAATTTGAAATGTTGTATGTCCCTAGTAAATGACTATTAATGGCTACGCGAAAGTCTTTGGATTCAATAATGAACTTTGTAGTCTGAGGACTATATCCAATCTCAAGCGCGCGAACATCCGCTTCATCACATAAACCATAACTTTTCTTATTGGATTTAATCAGTCCATCCAAAAAATTAAAAGAACTATCGTCGCGATTTATAACAGCCAAGCGCGGATTCCCTTGCGGCTTGGGCAATGTCCGTTCGAGGCTCTCAAAGAGGCGCGCTTTGGCGGCACGATAATTTTCATAGGAGCCATGTTGATCCAAATGCTCATGCGTAATATTTGTAATAATGCCAACATCGAATTCACAAGCATCGACGCGATATTGCGCCCAGCCATGTGAAGTCGTTTCCAAGACAACATGAGTTAAACCATGCTCGACCATTTTCGCAAGATAACGCTGAACGTCATGTGCGTCCGGCGTCGTGACATGAAAGCCTGTGTCCAGTACTTCATCGCCGAGCACCGCGTTGACCGTTGAAATCATGCCAGCTTTTAGATTCGCGGCCAGCAAAATTTGATAGAGCAGATTCGTCGTGGTGGTTTTGCCGTCCGTGCCAGTGACGCCAATCACCGTCAGCTTGCGAGCAGGCCAATCGTAAAACGCGGCAGACAAATAGGTCAACGCACGACGCGGGTCTTCCATCCGAATATAAGGCACGGAAAGCCCGTCCATCTCCTTTTCCCCCGCAATCGCAGCAGCGCCATTGGCGATTGCTTTTGGGATGAAGTCGTGCCCATCCACAGAGCCGCCTTGCATGGCAACAAACAAATCGCCGGGCTGAACACGGCGACTATCCAAAGTGAGGCCCGTGATGTCGACGTCAATATTCCCAGAGGCAGTGTAAGCGAATGGAAGTTCGCCAAGAATTTTTTTAAGACTACAAATTTGATTCATGTTTTTCATAGAAAGAAGGTTTTGACGAACGCTTGTCAAAACCTTCTTTTCGTCAAGCAAGAAAGGACAGAGAAATTTAGGTGGTTACGAGCTTGATATTGAACTGCGGCGAAGCGATTGCGTGTTGCAAATCGCGCCAGAGCAGGACGAACATTTCCACGCCGCGCGATGTGGTGATATCGCCGAGGTCGATCACCGAACGCCATCCGAACCAATCGCGCAAAATGGAGGCCACTGCAGCTTTGGCTTTGATGTCATTACCGCTTAGAAAGATATCCGTTTTTTCCTGCAGTTTACCGGGGTTAACCATCACAATACAATTGACCGTGTTAAGCGTCTTGACCACGCGTGTTTCCGGAAAAGCACGCTGAATTTGTTCACCAAGCGAGTCGTTATTGCAAACCGAAAGCGTCCAAGCTTCATTCGAATAATTGATTGGATTCGAGAGATCGATCAAAATCTTGCCTTTCAAATTTGCCGCGCCTGCCTGCTGCAAAGCATTTAGAGAGCCTGAGCCCAACGTACAATTAAAAATAATTTCGCCGAATGAAGCCGCGTCTGCAAATGTCCCAAACAGAGCGTGATGGCCCTCCTCCTTTGCCCATGTGATTGCCTTTGGATTGGCCGCATCACGCGAGCCCATCGAAACGTCGTGCCCCAATTGCACCAGCTTGGAACCGATGGTTTGCCCCACAATCCCTGTCCCTAATACACCAATTTTCATACGATCTCCTCTTTAGTGCATTGATTTTGATTTGACGAAGAGTTGCACAAGAGAGTCTAACATAAAATTCGATGCTCGGCCCGGAAGGAATAACCGTTAAAGGTTTTACGCCCGATACTCCCCTCACCTGCCACGAAGAAATTCTCTACAGGATATTATTATCATATTATTATCTCACGTGACAGGTTTGGTGAGTTTGGTTTTCAGCCATTTCAGGCGAAATGTCTCTTCGCGCTCGCGCTCTTCCAGGGAACTGACGATATAAGTCACCATCTCTTCATATTGAGGGATGAAGATATGCTGGAGGGCATTTACGCGACGTTGAGTTTTACGAAGCTCCCCCGCCAAGCGCCAAACCGTGGTGGTCAACATAGACAACTGCGGTATCTTGATCAACACTTCGCGGAAAGCTGCTGAGGCCTCATCCAACGCGGCGTTGGTACCGTTCAAACTGTAAAGCATCTTTTGCGGTTCACCGCGCGCCTCAATGACCGGGATGGCCACGCCCATAATGCCGCGCAATTTCAGATGGACGTCCACGGTTTTGTTGGCAGCCAGCGCAGCCCATTCCACATTATCACTACCAAGAGTAAGCCGCGCTTTCTCCAATGCGCTATACGCCGTTTCCAAAAGCTTCCACACTTCCTTTTGTAACTCGTCCGCTTCCTTTGCTACGCGGACGAGTTCAGTAGTCAACACTTCGCGTTTGCGGTCAAGAATCTCGTATCCTTCGCGTGCAAAACGCAAGTCCTTTTTGATACGGATCAAGTTGGTGCGGGTCGGCGCAACGTTGATGTTAGGCATCTTCGCCTTTGTAATATTGTTTAATCTCGGCCAGGCTGACGCGGGTCAGTTCTTCTTTCGGAAGCGCGGAAATGAGTTTCCAGCCAATGTTTAAAGTCTGCTCGATGGTGCGGTTTTCCGTCAATGATTGATTGACGAACTCACGCTCAAAAGCTCGACCAAATTGCAAATATTTCCGGTCTACATCACCAAGCTCTTCTTCACCGATCACAGATGCCAGCGCACGCACATCTTGCATATGAGCATAGGCGGCATATAACTGCGCGCCCAAGTGCGGATGATCATCGCGTGTGTGACCGGCCCCGATACCATCCTTCATCAAGCGCGAAAGGCTCGGCAACACTGCGATGGGCGGATAAACGCCCGCGTGATCGAGGTCGCGTCCGAGTGTGATCTGCCCTTCGGTAATATAACCTGTCAGGTCGGGGACCGGATGTGTGATATCGTCGTTCGGCATGGTCAGAATCGGAATCTGTGTAATCGATCCTTCACTGGAACTGATGCGTCCCGTGCGTTCGTAAAGCGAAGCCAGATCGCTATATAAGTATCCAGGATACCCCTTGCGACTTGGCACTTCGCCGCGGATATTTGAAATTTGGCGCAGAGCTTCGCAATAGTTGGTCATATCCGTGAGGATGACCAGCACATGCATGCCTCTTTCGTAAGCCAAATATTCTGCCAACGTGAGGGCAGCGCGCGGAGTGACGAGACGTTCCACCGGCGGATCGTCGGCGAGGTTGAGGAACATCGCCACGCGAGTCAGTGCGCCACTTTCCATGAAGGATTTGCGGAAGAAATCAGCCACATCGTGTTTGACGCCCATCGCGGCGAACACAATCGCGAACTGTTCGCTCTGTGCGGGCATTTCACCAGCCAACGCACCCAGAGTCGCCTGACGAACGATCTGCGCGGCCAATTGATCGTGCGGCATACCAGCGCCAGAAAAAATTGGCAGCTTCTGCCCGCGCAGTAGCGTGTTCATTCCATCAATGGCCGAGATACCCGTTTGGATGTAGTCGCGCGGATAGACGCGCGCGGTGGGATTGATTGGTTGCCCATTAACATCCGCATATTTATCAGTGAGAGGCTGGGGCCCACCGTCGATGGGATTGCCCAAACCATCGAACACGCGACCGAGCATTTCCTCCGCAACTGGAATTCTCAGCGTATCGCCCAAGAAACGGATACGCGTGCCGTCTATGGAGAGACCGGTTGAACCAGAAAAGACCTGTACGACTGCATTCTTCTCGCCAACTTCCAACACGCGGCCGCGGCGCAAACGCCCGGCCGAATCGCGGATTTCCACCACCTCATCGTAGCTGACATTGGCCGCGCCTTCCACGATGACGATCGGGCCGTCAATGCGGTTGACGCCGATAACTTCCTGACCGCCTTGTACAATCGCGTCGCTCATCTGTACTCCGAATCCAATCGACTCATCTGCTCGTCGATTTGTTTTTGAATATCATCCAGCTTCTCCAATTCCTCGTTGGGAACCGCGGTCTTCATACGGATCAATGTGTCCACAATCGGCAAGTTGTGAATTACGGAAATCGGCGCGCCGCGTTTGACGATACGCAGAGCGCGTTCATGGAAATGAAGAATGGTTTCCAACATGCGGACTTGCTTATTGACTGTGGAATACGCGTCTACTGTATCCATGGCATTCTGTTGCAGAAAACCTTCGCGGATCAAACGGGCGGTTTCCAACACGAGACGTTCTTCATCGGGAAGCGCATCCGGCCCGACCAGTTTAACGATCTGCGACAAACGGCTCTCCTCGCTCAAAATCTCCATGGCGTGGTTGCGCATCGCCAGCCAATCCGTGCCGACCTGTTCCTGCCACCAACCGGCGACATCTTCCAGA
>DATKNJ010000089.1:0-27240 GCA_035541395.1 Anaerolineales bacterium | reverse complement strand
AATCGTATGATCTTCGGCGGGCGCGCGGCTTTCTTCCCGGAAACATCCGAAACGATTTGCCAAAGCGCGGAGATTTTGCAGCGCGAGATGATTCAAGTGTATCCGCAATTGAAAGATACAAAGATCGAATACGCCTGGGGCGGCACATTGGATTTTGCGTTCGATATGATGACGCATGTCGGTGAGCGGAATGGAATTTATTATTCGCTTGGTTACGCAGGTCACGGCGTAGCCATGGCTACGTATCTTGGCAAGACTGTTGCGGAAGCTATGCTTAACGAAAGCATCAAAGAACATCCTTTCGCGCAATTCTCCTTCCCCGGCGCGCCTTTGGGGTTGTATGACGGCCAACCGTGGTTCCTGCCCTTCGCAGGACTCTGGCACAAGATTTTGGATTGGGTGGAGTAAACAGCATTCAATTTCATAACAAACTTTTCTTCTTATAGCAAATTCAGATAAACAGGATTAAAATTGCCGTCAATCATTCTCCAACTCAGGAGGCTCACAGATGGCAAAGACCAGCAAGACGGCAATGGAAGGGGAAGTCTACTACCCCTCAGAAGATGTGCTCACACAAGCGCGCTTGAAAGATTGGGACACGTTAGCTGAAAAGGCTCGCAAAGACCTGCAAGGGTTTTGGGAAGCCGAAGCCGAAGAACTGGAATGGTTCCAGAAATGGGATAAAGTTCTAGACGACTCGAACAAGCCTTTCTTCAAATGGTTCGTAGGGGCGAAAACGAATATTGTTCACAACGCAATTGACCGACATCTGAAAACTTATCGCAAGAACAAACTGGCGCTCGTATGGGAAAGCGAAGACGGAAAAACAGAACGCACATTTTCGTACTTCCTTCTCAACCGCGAAGTCAGCCGCATGGCCAACATCATCAAAGCCATGGGCGTGCAAAAAGGTGACCGCGTCACCATTTACATGGGACGCATTCCAGAAATTGTTTTTGCGATGCTGGCCTGCGCCAAGATCGGCGCGATCCATTCGGTGGTATTCGGCGGTTTCAGCGTGGACGCGTTGAGAAGCCGCATCGACGATAGCCAGTCGAAGCTAATCATCACTTGTGATGGCGCGTTTCAAAATGGAAAAGTCGTTGAACTCAAACGCACAGTGGATGAAGCCGTCAAACAATGTCCATCGGTTGAGAACGTGATCGTTGTCCAGCGCGTGGGACACGATGTGCCGATGGAAGTCAGCCGCGATCATTGGTATCACGATCTACTCGCGCTGCCGATTGCCAATGGCAAATGCGCCACCGAAGTGATGGATGCGGAAGATCCGCTTTATATTCTTTACACATCCGGTTCAACTGGAAAGCCGAAAGCCATTTTGCATACGCATGGTGGATACATGGTCGGCACGTACGCTACGCTCAAATATGTTTTCGATGTCAACGATGAAGATCGTTATTGGTGTGCGGCCGATCCGGGCTGGGTCACAGGGCATTCCTACATCGTGTATGGCCCCTTGATCAACGGCGTCACTTCGTTCATGTCTGAAGCCGGACCGATGTATCCATATCCGAATCGCATTTGGCAGCAAGTGGAACGCTATGGAATCACGATTCTCTATACCGCGCCGACGGCCATCCGCAGTTTGATGCGTTTCGGGGATGCCTGGCCGAACAAGCACGATCTCTCCTCGCTCCGATTGCTGGGTTCCGTTGGTGAGCCGATCAACCCCGAAGCGTGGAAGTGGTATTACCGAGTCATCGGCAAAGAGAAATGTCCGATCATGGATACGTGGTGGCAGACTGAAACCGGTATGTTTATGATCACGCCGACTCCAACGGTTCCGCTCAAACCAGGTTCTGGTACGCGTCCGTTCTTCGGACAGGAAGCGGATATCCTCGACGAAGAAGGCAAGCCCGTTGCTGATGATACCGAAGGCTATCTCGTGTTGAAACAACCGTGGCCTTCGATGTTGCGCACGATTTATGGCGACCCGGACCGCTACGTAAAACAATATTGGAGCAAGTTTCCCGGCTATTACACCGCGGGCGATTCCGCCAAGCGCGACAAAGATGGTTACTTCTGGATCATCGGCCGCGTGGACGATGTGATCAAAGTATCCGGTCATCGGCTCGGGACCGCAGAAATCGAATCGGCGTTGGTGAGTCATCACGCAGTAGCTGAAGCCGCGGCCATTGGGCTGCCGCATGAAGTCAAGGGACAGGCCATTCACACCTTCGTGTTATTGCGCGCGGGATTTGCACCTTCGCCAGAACTTGCCGAAGAATTGCGCCAGCATGTCGCGACTCACATGGGTCCGATTGCGCGCCCCGAAGATGTGAAGTTTGTGGATAAACTCCCCAAGACGCGTTCCGGCAAGATCATGCGCCGTGTGTTGAAAGCGCGCGCACAGGGATTGCCTGAAGGTGATGTAAGTACGCTGGAAGAATGAAAACAACGAGAGACCCTAAAGGTCTTACAGACCTTTAGGGTCTAATAAAAAGATCACGCTATAGGAATAGAGATGACGCGTAGGGACACGACATGTCGTGTCCCTATTACATTTTGCAATTCAGAGCCCCAGAGATTCAGAGCTTCCAGAGTTCAGAGTTTAAGAAAATGGGGACACCACCACACGAAACCCACTGCCGTCGCTCCTGAGATACGGGCCGTACCGGTAGCGGTCCGAGCATCGGACGCCCCGGTCACTATTGTTGAACGCGCCGCCGCGCAACACGCGGTATCCTCCATTTTTTGGTCCACGTGGGTTAACCACGGACGCTTTGGCGCGCTTTTTATACTCATCAGCATCGTACCAATCGTTGCACCACTCCCACACATTACCAGCCATGTCGGCGCAGCCATATGGCGAATCACCTTGTGGGGAATACAAACCAACCGGCGTTGTGCCGCCCTTCCCACCTTCAGCGGAATTACATTTATTCGCGTCGAACTCATTCCCCCACGGCCACTCGTTGCCATAGGCGCCGCGCCCGGCTTTCTCCCATTCAGCCTCGGTGGGCAGGCGCAACACCAGATCGCCGAGCTCATTATTAAAGGTTTCATTGAACCATTTACAATATGCCATTGCATCATCCCATGAAACTTGCACGACAGGATGATCCTGTTTATCTTCCCATTTGTCTTTTACGTCTGTGGGATGTCGCCAGTTCACGCCTTTTACAAAATTAGTCTGCTTTGGGTGCCATCCACCTCTCTCATCCGCGGTCGTTACATAACTCGTAGCTTTAATAAATTCAGCGAAATAAAGATTAGTGAGAATAAATTTCGCCATCCAGTAATCATAATTAATATCCACCGTGTGCTGTGGTTTTTCACTATCGTATGCCAAAGGATTATCATCTTTGCTACCCATCACAAAGCTGCCTTGAGGCACGCGCACAAATTCAAGTCCGCCAATCGTTCTACGGTTTTGGTCGGCGGTGGGCATGGCCGTCTCGCCGCGTCCAACAAAGCGAGGAACAGCGTAAGTAGGTAAGTTCTCTTGGTTTTCAATATCCGACTCTACCCAACCCGCTTCACGAAGAAAATCTGGAATTCCTCGTTTCTCCGAACCAGAAGAAGCTGTAACTTCTACTAAATCAGGTAATTCATTTGATGATAACTCTAAAGGCTTAGACGGGGGCACAGTCATATAAATCATTGCATCTAAAGCATCCATCGTAAACTCGTTGCTAAATGAAATATTTCTCAATACCTTTCGCAGGCGATTTGAATCTTTATCTTCGTATGCACTGAAAAAACCTTTGACCGCATCTTTGTCTTCCTGTTTACCATTCTGCCACTTGAGCGCATCCCGAATAAAGTTATAGCGGATACTTTTATCTTCAAAATCTGTCACCTGACGGACAAACGCAGAAGGCGCGGCGTGTATCAAAGCCTGCCAACAAATAAAGTCATCGCGGTTCACGCCTTCGGCTTGTCCAGAATTTGCTGCCATGTGCCATTGCAAATTCAAATCGTTGATCACATTCTTCACGCGGCGCGGGTTCACTTCCGCGGCCGCGATCAAGGTACGCCAGCGCTTGAGCATATCTTTATCCACGATCTTTTGGGAACGAAGATAATTTTCCATCGCCTGCTCGACGATGGGCGGCAAATCAAAACGCAGTTGAATGATCTTTTCGAGATAATCTTTGGCGCTTTCACCAGTGATGCCGGTATTTTTGTAGTGAGTTTCAACTGCGGTTTGAACAATCTTTATATCTGCGCCAAGGACAAAAATACAACCTTGTTTATCCAGGAAAAGTTTGACTGCTTCCAACACTTGAACAGTTTTATCGGGCATACAGCGATCAAGGTCATCAATAAAAACGACCAGAACACCTTTCTTTTCATCTATCTCTTTCTGCTTTGCACTAACAAGCTTTCCACCGACCCAAGTTGCTAACAGTTTGTTCAGCGAATCATCGAAATAATCGAAAAATGCCGAGGCTTGCTTCAACGGTGTATCTACCCGATAATCTCCAAGATTCAAACTGTACACACCAGCGCTCGCAAACTGAAGCAATGAATCAGCCAACAAGTCAAACCATTTCAAATCTTCTTTCTTAGCTTGCGATTGCGCTTTCAGCCAATTCCAAAATCCATCACGTTGCATTTCTGCCACAATCACGCGTAGCAACGCTGCCAAAATTTGATCTTCGCCGCTGTATTTCCACGCGTCAAACCACACAGCCTTGCATGTACGAAATTTTTCACTCACCTCTGCAAAACGATGTTCGCCCTTACCATCCTCCCCATTCGGTTTATCCAGCATATTTTTGACGCGCAACAACAGCGAAGTTTTGCCCGAACCCCACGCGCCGTTAATTCCAATTGCCAGCGGCGTTTCGGTACCCGGGCTGGCAATCAGGCGCGCCAAGGTCGCCGCAAAATCATCGAAGTGAAAATCCGCCGCCTTTTGATCCGTCAGCGGCGCATCATGTAAAATTTCCGGGGTCTGATATTTTCTCTTTGGCATGGCACACCCTCATCAGTAAACACAACCACCATATTATAATCCTGCAACATGGCAGATAATACTTATCAACAAAAAATTCTTCAATGGCAGCGCGAAGAGGATGAGGGCATTCGCCGCGAAAATAGTTGGCTGGCATTGGCCGGTTTGTTTTGGCTGAAGCCCGGTGAGAATCGCATCGGCTCGAATCCTAAATGCGAGATCACCTTGCCGCCGCGCGCGCCGTCTTCGTTGGGATCGTTCTTTTATGCTGGCAGGCAAGTGTCCCTGCGCGTGAACGAGGGGCAAACCGTTCAAGTCAACGGCGAGTCTGTCAATGAAATCATCCTCCAAACCGATCACAATGAACAACCCAGTTTCATCACGCTGGATGGAATCCGCATGGTGGTGATCGAACGCCCGAACGGGATGGGGATTCGCATCTGGGATAACCAGCGTGAAGAACGTCGCAGCTTTCCGCCCCGACAATGGTTTCCGATTAACGAGAATTTTGTTTTCGCTGCAAAGTACGTCCGTTATGCAAAGCCGCCTAAAGTGATGATGCCGAACATCTTCGGCCAGATCGAAGAATGGACGATGGATGGGCAGGTCATTTTTGAGTTCGAGGGCCAAGCTCAAACTCTGGATGTGACCGAAGAAGAAGACCACACGCTTTTTATTCAATTCAAAGATCTGACCAGCGCGAGTCGAACCTATCCGCCCGGGCGATATATTTATACCGAAGCGGTGAAAGACGGAAAATTAACGCTTGACTTTAATATGGCCTATAACCCGCCGTGCGTTTTTACGCCTTATGCAACCTGCGCGTTTGCTCCCGCGCAGAATCATTTGAAGTTTGCTGTCGAAGCCGGGGAAATTTATTTACCGCACTAAAAGCCATCACATGTGCGATGGCTTTTTGATTGCGTATTTCAGGTTTCGACACTTGCACCTGGATGCAAGTGCAGGTGTGCGTTCACTCGGCTCGCTACTCAACCCTCTTCTAGCCGCCTGCCAAATGAATCAAGCTCGCGGGAACCCAGAACCTTCCATATCCCAGGAAGAAGAGAGCATAGGAAGCAATGAGCATGGCAACGCCAAACCAGATGAGGACGTGGTCGCGGAAGTTGCGATGGATCACTTCCAACCATGTGCGCGGACCAATGCCAAAAGCGCGCAAGTCCATGGCATCGATGATGTCCTCGCTACCGATGATGGCGTGAATCGTCACGGGCACGATGATCGGGCCGAGTTTGCGGACTTGCTCGATCAACCCGCCGCTTATTTTCTCGAGCTCGTAACCACGCGCCCGCTGCGCGTCCACTGTCAATTGGAAATCGCGGCCAAAGGTCGGGATGAAGCGCATGGTCAAATCCATGGCATAAGCAATTTTATCGGACAGACCAAGTCCTTTGAAAGTGACTCCATACAAAGCGGGATTCAAAGAGTATGGAATCAAAATCGTCATGATGGCGATGCTTCCCACGCGCACAAACTGACTCACCCCGAAGAAGGCGCGCTCGACCGTGATCTTCAAGCTGGGCGTCCAGCCGAAGATCGCAAACGGAGCTTTTAACTCACGAATGAGATGCTCCTGCTTGTATACTTCCACACCGCCGCGGCCGGTGAGAAAAGTGAAAAGGGCATAGATGGTAATGAAACCAAGGATAAAAAGAACTCCGCGACGAATCTCCCTCCACTTCACGCCCGAAGTAAATAATACGAACAACGAAAAGATAAGGAATGGCAGTAGAAAACGCACATCCCAAAACGCGAGCGTGGAAAGTAAAAAGCATCCAAAAAAAATCATCCAGGCGCGCGGATCGAAGGACTGGATAAAGGATTTACGAGGACGATATCGCCAGGCAACTAACATAGTGAGTAGAAATTAGAGAATAGTCTGATGAGGAAGAGAGTAGAGAGTCTTTGACAACTCTCCACTCTCTTTTATTTAGCGACTAACGGCCGGACTGTCGTTGGACCGACGCGTACGCGACCACAAGCAGCGGGACAAGGATCGCAGCAAAGATCAGGTTCGGGCCGGCAGCCGGGAGGAATTCACCAACCACCGCGGCGGTGAGCGAATAGCCGTTCACCCAGATATCAGAGAGTGAAGCAAAGAGAATGCCGACGATATTGCCGAGCATGCCCCATGTGACAGCTGCCGCGATGTCGATATTACTCCCAAAAACAAAGCGCACGATCAACACCAGCACGAAACCGATCAAAATGCTAATGCCAGCCAACAAAGACACTGGCTGTGTCTCTGCAAAGTAGAATTGGTTCTGAACGTTGCGGTTGAAGAAGAACAGCAGCACGCCGAGGAGAGCCAACACACCGCTCACCCACATGACGGTATCTACGCTCCTCTTCTTGTCGGAGAAGAGCATCCACAGGCCAGCCACAAAACCGATCAAGCCGTTGCCGATGCTCCATTGCGGAGAGAGACCAAAACCGGAGATCGCATCGCCGAACACATTGCCGATGGCACCGCTGAAGAAACCAACCACAGGGCCAAAAGCGTAGCCAAAGAACATCGGAATGGCGATAGCGGGGCGCAAAGCTACCTGGCTCAAGGAAGGAACCACGAACACAGTGCCATTGAACAGCCACGAGAAGATCGCATAGAGCGCAGCACCAATCGCCATCCAAACCACCTGACGTGTGCCCACTTCCCAAGCCTTATTGTCTTTGTTGACATAATACACAACGAAGGCGATGATCAGAGCCAGCCCAACGAACACGAAGCGAATGTCAAATGATGTGGACAAAACCAAAGCTGCAACAACAAAGATCGCGAGGACAACGATCAACGAAATTAGAACGTTCCAGAATTTCTTATCCATCTTCACACTCTCCTTTTCAATTTTATACGTGCGCCAGCGCCTCGGCGCGCAGGAAGCGGCCCGTCTGGTCGAGTCGCTTGAGGTTGAGACCCAACAACGAGGTTGGAACGAGGCGGTTGGCTTTGAGTCGGTCAAAGTCGCGCAGCACTTCCTGAGGAGCGCCATCTGCCACCAGGCGGCCATCCGCGATCATCAACACGCGGTTGGCGTAGATCACGGCCAAATCTACATCATGTGTAATAAATAGAATCGCTTCAAAGCCCGGCAACTGCAGGATCGAATCCATAAAGTTCATATAATTTTGATAATCCTGCCCGGCAGTGGGCTCATCCATCACCAGGATGCGGGAACGCATGGCCAAAATGGCTGCAATGCTGACGCGCTTTTGCTGGCCGAAAGAAAGAGCCAGCGGAGGGTCTTGCTCTTTATCTGAAAGATTTACGATTCGTAAAGCGTCCTTCACCTCCTTCTCGATTTGGTCTTTCGCATGTTTCATATTGGTCGGCCCAAATGCCAATTCCTCACGCACAGTTGGGGCGAACAACATGTGACTTGGGCTTTGAAATACATAGCCCAAAGTGCTGGCAATTTGAGCCACGCTTAAATCGTGCGTATCGCGTCCACCTACGAGAACGTGACCTGACTTTGGTTTAAGCAAACCAATGGCATGTTTCACGAACGTGGTTTTGCCTGCGCCATTCGCGCCAAGCACTGCGATCACATCGCCGCGCTTGATCTCCAGATTGATTCCATGCAGGACTTCGGTTCCTGCTTCGTAATCGAACGCCACGTTTTCGAATTTCACAAGCGGTTCTTTTCCGGACCCGTCTTCTGCCGCGCCGGGAAGGATTTTCATCTCGGCCGGGGCCGGTGCCCACTTGGCATATTCCATGATCTGTTCCGCAGGTAGTTTCACTTCGCGATAACTCACATGTTTATACAACCCCTCAACCAGGCCGAGGTAACGAATCTCTCCATCGGACAGGAACATCACACGGTCCGGTCGGATGCGCAGCACATCCTCGACACGATGCTCGATCATCAGAACCGTTTTGCCTTCATCGGCTAATTGCCGGACGGTGTCGAGCGTATCCTGCGCGCTAGCCGGATCGAGGCTGGCAAGAGGCTCATCGAGCAGCAAAATGGAAGGGCGCATGGCCAGCACGCCAGCCAAGGCAACTTTTTGTTTCTCACCACCTGAGAGGTTGTACGTTTCGCGGTCGCGCAAATCATAGATTCGGAGGAACTTCAAAGCATCGTCCGCGCGTTGAATAATTTCTTCGCGTGACAATCCGAGATTTTCCAGACCGAAGGCTACTTCATTGAGGACTTTCGTTCCCAAGATTTGTCGTTCAGGATCCTGCAACACAGTGCCAATTTTTTGTGAAATGCGTGAGAGCGCCCAACTCTGCGTCTCTTCCCCAAAAACTCTGATATGACCCGTGAGCTCGCCTTTATACGAGCGCGGAATCAAGCCATTGACGCAACGAATTAATGTTGTCTTGCCACAGCCGCTTGCGCCAGCAATTAATAGAATCTCTCCCGCGCGAGCCTCGAAAGAGAGATTCTTAATAGCGGTGACTTCCCGGTCACGATAACGGAAGGAGAGATTTTCTACAACAAGGGGTAGATCACTGGCCATAAAAAGTCGCTTCGATGGGATCACCTATCTTAACACCCAACCGCGTCGCCGCGTTGCCATTGACTACAGAAACACACAATTCGCCTGTACTGCTCATCAAAGCGATTAAATCGCCAACTGGTCGCTCGCCGAACGTATGAACCATGCCTTTGATTTCAACATCCTTTAGCTTCACATGGATTTTTTCTTTTTGATCGAAAGCTTTGCCTAAATCATCCATACGGATATTGGACGCCGCGTTACCGAAATGATCGATCTCGACAATCTCACCCTTCCAACCGTTCTTGGTCTTTTCAGGTCTCGGCAGAGGCAGCAAAATCGGATCAGTAAACGGTGTGCCCAATTCAGACATTGGTACACCGCGCGCCAAATGCGCCGCGCATGGAGAAAATATGTCGCGTCCGTGGAAGATATGGCTGACTACAGGCAGCCAATATTCGGGCTTGTTCAAATGAACAAATTCGTACGGCCATCCATTTTGCTTGGCGCGCTCCAGAAACATGGTGATGATTCCATTGTCGGGACCTACGTAAAACCAATCCCCGATACGAGCAGCCATCGGGCGACGCGCGGTTCCCACGCCGGGATCGGTCACTACCATGTGAACCGTCCCTTTAGGAAAATAAGTGGCGGAACGATAAAGAATGTAGCCCGCTTCGCGTACGTTCTGCGGTTGGACGACATGGCTCAGGTCAACGATCTTTGTATCGGGAGCAATCCCAAGGATCACACCGTGCATCACGCCAACGTTGCCGTCTTTAATACCAAAGTCAGTAATAATGGATATGATGGACATGGCTTAATTATCAACGATAGCGAGGGAATGTCAAGTAGTAGATCAATAAAAGAATAATTCAACGCAGAAGTGTTCTCTAAATAAATAGGCCGTGGAGCCATGCTATACTCCATTCCAAGGAGAAGCAAAATCATGGATTTGGAAAAGGACCTGACGCGGATTGCCCTACAGGAAGAATGCCTGCAATTTGACCATTTTGATGTTAACGAGGCGTGGAAATTAGGATCGCGTTTGCGAGAGTTGGCCGCGTCGCGTAAGCTCGCGGTCGCGATCGATATTCAAATGAACGCGCATCCGTTATTTTTTACAGCAATGCCCGGCACAACACCGGATAACATTGATTGGATTCGACGCAAGCGCAATGTGGTTTTGCGTTATCAGCGAAGTTCCTACGCAATTGGGTTGGAATTACAAAAAGAAAAAACTACACTTCCCGCAAAGATCGGTGTGGATGATCGAGATTACGCTCCGCACGGCGGTTGCTTCCCGATCAAATTACGCGGCTCAGGTTGTGTGGGCACAATTACAGTTTCAGGTTTGCCGCAGCGCGAGGATCATGAGCTGGTGGTGGAAGCACTGGCCGAATTCCTTGGACAATCGCTGAAAGAATTGGCATTGGATAAATAACTTTTGGCGTCAGTAGTTCACGCGCGAAGAAGGAAAACGTCAAAATAACGCGCGCAGAACGAGGTCGAGAAAGACGCGGAAATTACCCAAAGGCGGGAAAATCGTCACCTGAAAATCGAGACGCGTCACTTTGACGACTGTCCCGACCTACGCTATACTTTATCTTAAATCCTGATCGGATGAACCTGTCAACTTAACTAAGGAGGCACGGAATGGCCGATTTCAAACTTACATATGCCACAATGTTCAACCCACCCGAGGCGCTTCATACGGGCTTCGACAAAGCAGTTGCCGCGCTTAAAGCGAATCTCGGCAAAGAATACGGGATGATCATTAATGGCAGGGATGTGTTCTCGGACGATAAGTTCGAAGATCATTCACCGGTGAACACAAACTGGGTGCTGGCTCGCATGCAAAAAGGCAACGCTGCACATGCCAACATGGCGATTGCCGCGGCGCGCAAGGCACTCCCCGGCTGGAGCCATACGCCCTGGCAGGAGCGCGTGCGCTTGGTGCGTAAAGCCGCTTCGATCCTCGAAAAGCGCATTTTCGAACTCGGCGCGGCGATGGCGATGGAAGTTGGCAAGAACCGCATGGAATCGCTCGGCGATGTGCAAGAGACTGCTGACCTGATGTATTTCTCCGCACAGATGATGGAAGAGAATAAAGGTTTTGTCAAGCAGATGGGAAAAGATCCTCTGATCGGCTTTGATGCGACCAATGTATCCGTGCTGCGCCCGTATGGCGTGTGGCTGGTCATCAGCCCATTCAACTTCCCGTTTGCTCTGACTGGCGGCCCGACCGGCGCGGCCCTCGTAGCTGGAAACACGGTCGTTATCAAGCCGGCAACTGACACCGCGTGGATCGTCCGTCTCTACGCTGAATGTTTGCGCGACGCGGGCTTCCCGGATGGCGTGGTCAACTTCGTGACCGGCCCCGGCTCTACTTTGGGACAAGCCCTCGTGGACAGCCCCGAAGTAGACGGCGCGACCTTTACTGGTTCGTTTGATGTGGGCATGAAGATGTATCGCGATTTCGCCAATCGCAATTACGTTCGTCCGATTGTGCTCGAACTCGGTGGAAAGAATCCGGCCATCGTTTCGCGCAACGCCGATTTGGAAGAAGCAGCGACCGGCATCGTCCGTTCGGCGTTCGGTCTGCAGGGGCAGAAATGCTCCGCGGCTTCGCGCGTCATCGTGGAAGAACCGGTTTACGATGAACTGGTTGCCAAACTCAAGGCCAAGACAGAAGCGTTTGTGATGGGCGATCCAACCGAACGCGCCACATATCTCGGCCCGGTCATCAACCAAAGTTCCTACAATGATTTCAAAAACTTCACCGAAGAGATCAGCCAAGCAGGTGGCCGCTTCTTAACTGGCGGTCACGTGAAGACCGGTGGCATGTTCGATCACGGCTACTTCTGCGAAGCGACTCTGGTGACCGATCTGCCATTCAGCCATCGCTTGTGGCAATACGAAATGTTCCTGCCGATTACGACCATCGGCAAAGTGAGCAATCTCGATGAAGCCATGACGATCGCCAACAACGTAAACTACGGACTCACGGCTGGCTTCTATGGATCGTTGAAGGAAACCGAATGGTTCTTCGATAAGATCGAAGCTGGTGTGACTTATGCCAATCGTCCACAAGGCGCGACGACCGGCGCGTGGCCGGGCTTCCAACCTTTCGGCGGATGGAAAGGTTCCGGCGCGAGCGGCAAGAACGGCGGCGGATACTACTACGTCCAACTGTACATGCACGAACAGATTCAAACGTTGATCAAACACGCTGCTGTGAAAAAAACTGCCGCGAAGAAAGCAACCAAGAAAGCCGCGCCAAAGAAAGTCGCGAAGAAAGTGACCAAGCAGGTAGCCAAGAAGAAAACTACCAAGAAAGCGGCTCGCCGCCGATAAGCTTTTCCATCACCTCCCCTCTCCCACTTAACGGGAGAGGGGAATTTATCTTATGCCCTGGAACCCCGATAAGTATCATCAATTTCAAGTGCAACGCAGTGCGCCGTTCGATGACTTGCTGAAGCTGGTACGCATTCGCCCGAATCTCAAAGTGATTGATTTGGGCTGCGGCACCGGCGAGTTGACTCGTCGTCTCGCGGACGCGTTACCTGAAAGCGATGTCATTGGCCTCGACTCATCACCTGAGATGCTCAAGCGCGCGCAGGAATACGCGCGACCCGGTCTGCGATTCGAACGTGGCGATCAAGCGGCTCTCTCCGAGACTTGGGATTTAATCTTTTCCAATGCGGCACTACAGTGGTCTGAGAATCATCGCGAACTAATTCTAAATTTATTTTCGCACCTCGCGCCCGGCGGACAGATCGCTGTGCAAGTTCCATCGAATCACATGCATATTTCTCATCGCTTGATTCTTGAAGTCGCGGGAGAAGAACCTTTTCGTAGCGCGTTGAATGGTTGGACTCGTCAGGCGCCGGTGTTGCCCATTGAGGAGTACGCAGGCATCTTGTTCGAGTTGGAAGCGCAGGAGATTCTCGTCTTCGAGAAAGTCTACGCTCATGTCCTCGCCGACTCAGACACGGTCGTCGATTGGATTTCAGGCACCGCGCTCGTTCCATATTTTGAAAAGCTGGACGATGATATGCGCGCTAAGTTTACAGAAGCCTTGCGCGTCCACATGAAAGACGCATTGCCCGCCGCGCCGGTTTTCTATCCGTTCAAACGGACGCTCTTCTCCGCGTTCAAATCAGCATGAACGAACTCGTGATTCGCATTGGCACATTTTTTATTGTCATCGGTGTTGGCCTGCTGATTCTATTTATCGCCTCCGATTTGGCAAACCAGCCGGACTTTGATTATTTTTTCCTTTCCATGATCTCAATTGGCTTCGGTTGGCTGCTGCGCCGCCGTAAGCCACCGCCTCCGTCAGCGGGACGTTTCTCCATGTTCCGCAAGGCGCGTGAGGGCGCGCAAAAACGTCGAGAAGAAAAAAAGAAATAAGATGTCTAAAATAATTTCATTACATGAAGCCATTTCAAAATTCGTGAACGATGGCGATATTGTCTACGCGGCCGGGTTCACACATTTGATTCCGTTCGCAGCCGGACATGAAATCATCCGCCTCAAAAAACGAGACCTTGTGCTGGCGCGCGCTACACCAGATTTAATCTACGACCAGATGGTCGCAGCAAACTGCGCCCGCAAAGTGATTTTCTCTTACATGGGCAATCCCGGCGTGGGCTCACTTCGCATCGTTCGCTCTGCCCTCGAGCAAGGTAAACTTGAATGGGAAGAATATTCGCATTTCGGCATGATCACACGCTTGCAAGCAGGCGCGTCGGGGTTGCCGTTCTTGCCAATGAACCAAACTGCCGCAGACGATCTCGAACGCCTCAATCCAAACGTTAAACGAATCGCGGATCCATACGGCGGCAAAGATGTAATTGTCGTTCCCGCGCTTAATCCCGATGTAGCCATTGTGCATGTGCAGCGCGCTGACGCGCAGGGCAACGCGCATTTATGGGGAATCATCGGCGAGCAAAAGGAAGCTGCCTTCGCCGCTAAAAAAGTGATTCTCACCGCCGAAGAGATCGTGGACGAATCCGTGATTCGCTCCGACCCGAACCGCACCGTGATCCCCGGCATCATCGTGGACGCGGTATGTCATGCGCCTTACGCTTGTCATCCTTCGTACGCGCAAGGTTACTACGACCGCGACAATGACTTTTATCTCCACTGGGATAAGATCAGCGAATCCGCAGAGACAGTCAACTCGTGGTTGGACGAATGGGTCTATGGTGTAAAAGATCGCGAAGAATATTGGCAGAAGTTAGGCGAAGAGACTCATCGACGATTGCAAGTCAAGCCGCGCATGAGCGAAGCGATCAATTACGGGGAATATTAACCACGAAGGCACAAAGTCTCAAAGATTTATAACTTCGTAGTGAGAATTCGCGGATGAGCATTCCTTCTCTCGATTTCGGCGGCCACGGGTTGCCATTGCATTTTCTGCACGCCAATGGTTATCCGCCTGAAAGTTATCAACCATTGCTTCAACTAATGGCCGCGCAATATCATGTTTTCGGAATGTTTCTCCGCCCGTTGTGGCCGGATTCAAAACCGGAAGAAGTTAAAGATTGGCATATTTTCTCGGATGATTTATTGAAATTTCTGGATGAACAAAAAACCGAATCTATAATCGGCGTGGGACATTCCATCGGCGCGATTGTCACTTTGCGCGCCGCACTGCGCGAACCGAATCGCTTTCGCGCGTTGATTTTGTTCGATCCCGTTTTGTTTCCACCAAATTTTATTTTTACCTGGAATGTACTGCGCATGTTGAAACTTAGCACGCAAGTTCATCCAAAGATCTCGGGCGCGCTGAAACGTCGAAGAACGTTTGATGATTTGGACACAGTTTTCCGCGGCTATCGTCGGCGCGAGGTGTTTCGCTTCTTCTCGGACGAAAGTCTGCGCGCGTATATCGAAGGAATGACCCAGACCAAAGCGGATGGCGGCTTCGAGTTAGTCTTCAGCCCGGAATGGGAAACGCGCATCTATTCCACTGGCATCTCACCGGATATGGATCTGTGGCGCGGGTTGCCGCGACTCAACGTGCCAATGCTCATCATCCGCGGCGCGCAAACGGATACATTT
Organism: Anaerolineales bacterium; assembly: GCA_035541395.1. GTDB lineage: Bacteria > Chloroflexota > Anaerolineae > Anaerolineales > Villigracilaceae > JACPVF01. The sequence continues at coordinate 11,780 of DATKNJ010000089.1, read as the reverse complement.
CGCGAGGACGCGGCGCGACTTGTAAAACGGAAGCAACCTAAAGTCCGAATAGAAACGTTGGAACAGTCCACACATTTGTTGCCGCTGGAACGTCCGCAGGAAGTTTTTGATTTGATGCAATCCTTTTTGAAGGAGATCCTATGAATTATTCATCTGCCGAATTGATGATCATCCATGCCGCGCGTTTATTGCGCGATGGTGACGTGGTCTTTGTTGGCGTCGGTCAACCCAATCTCGCTTGCAATTTAGCCAAACGCACGCACGCGCCGAATCTGGTGATGATCTATGAAGCAGGCGTGATCGGCGCGGAGCCCGCGCGCCTGCCGCTTTCGATTGGCGATCCGACCTTGGTAAGCGGCGCGCTTTCAGTGGTAAGCATGTACGATATTTTTGCGAACTATCTTCAGCGCGGCAATGTGGATGTTGGTTTTATGGGCGGCGCGCAAATCGATAAATACGGAAACATCAACGCTACTGTGATCGGCGATTATGCACATCCAAAAGTGCGCCTGCCCGGTTCAGGTGGCTCGCAAGAGATCGCGGGTTGGGCCAATCGTTGTTACATCATGACGCCGCATCAAAAACGTCGCTTCCCCGAAAAAGTAGATTTTATGACTTCGGCTGGTTTCTTGAATGGACGCGCGGCGCGCGAATCAACTGGCGTGCGCGGCGGCGGAATGTTGGCTGTTGTAACTGATATCGGAATCCTGGAACCTGATGAAACTGGCGAAATGATTCTGACAGCACTGCATGAGGGCAAAACAGTGGAAGACGCCAAAGCCAACACCGGCTGGAATTTGAAAGTTGCTTCGGACTTGCGCACGACAGAGGCCCTAACCGAAAAAGAATTAAAGATTTTGCGCGAAGAACTCGATCCAAAGGGAATTTATCTCAAGAGCGGATCGTAATCGCGACTTGCCCTGATATTCCCCGTACATCAATCAGCATTGAAATTCGGAGGCATATCATGAGCAATCAAAAGAATCCGTTGCGGCGTTCGCGCCAAAATCGCATCGTTGCCGGAATTTGCAGCGGGCTTGGCGAATTTTTCGGTTTGAATCCCATCTGGTTTCGACTGGCGTTTTTGATCGCGGCCATTCCCGGCGGTGTCCCGGGCATCGGTTTATATCTTATAATGTGGATCATTATTCCGAGCGAATGAGGAACACATAACCATGAGCATCGAGCCAGCAACTCCTCCCCGATCCATCCTAAGTCAGATCTTTCTTTCACCGAATGAACCGCGCCTGCGCGCGGGTTGGCGATTGTTGATCCAGACGCTTCTTCTGCTTGCGTTTGGAATCGTTGTTTCACTGGGAAGTCTCGTCATCGCGAACTTGTTGAACACCAGCCTCGACAATTTCATGCTCAGCGAAATTGCAGAATTTATTGTCGTGACGGGTTCAGTCTTTCTAGCGCGAGTTTGGCTCGATAAACGTTCCATCGCAAGCCTCGGCCTCGAATTTAATCGTTGGATCCTTTGGGATATTCTGGCGGGCATTCTGATCACATTCATCGTGATGGGATTCATCTTCCTCGCTATGAGCGCCCTGGGCTGGATTACATTCCAGGCTTTCTCATGGCAGAACGAACCCATCTTCGGCGTGATCACAAACGTTCTTGTGTTTCTGATCATCTTTATCTTTGTGGGATGGAACGAGGAACTACTTAGCCGCGGCTATCATTTGCAGACTCTTGAGAGCGGTCTTAACTTGACCTGGGGCGTGATTCTGTCTTCGACGGTTTTCGGGCTCCTGCATTTGGGCAACCCCAACGCGACCTGGGTCAGCGCGGCAGGCATTTTCTTCGCGGGTTTATTCCTCGCGTACGGTTACATTCGAACGAAACAATTATGGTTATCGATTGGTTTACATATCGGTTGGAATTTATTCGAGGGCGTGGTGTTCGGATTCCCGGTCTCAGGCCTGAACATTTATCCGCTGATGCAGATTCAAGTCCATGGGCCTGAGTTGTGGACCGGCGGCGCGTTCGGTCCGGAAGCCGGTTTGATTGTGTTGCCCGGACTCCTAATCGGCGCGATTTTGATTTATGTTTATACGAGCTGGCTGCGAAGAGAATCCGAATAACTCGCCACTTTTCCGTCACTTAATATACTTGTCTTTCGTGTTAGAGTCGAAAGGCAAGTTTTGTTATGAACCGTTTTATTAGAGCTGTCCTTTTTGATCTCGGCAGTACGCTAATGTATGCCCGCGATCCGTGGGCGCCGATTGAGGCGAAAGCCGATCAGGCATTGACTGAGCGTTTGCAAGCTCAGGGCGTCAATGTCTCATCGTCGTTTGCCAAAGAGTTTCGAGCGCGGCTTGCAGAATACTATGCACAGCGCGAACAGAATCTGTTCGAGACTTCTTATTTATCAGTGGTGCGCGAAATGCTGTCAGAGCGCAGCTACCCTAATTTGCCGGAAGCAGTGATTCGGTCCGCGTTGGACGCGCTGTTTGCCGTCACGCAAAAAAATTGGCAGATCGAAGATGACGCGTTACTTACTTTGAGAGTTTTGGAATCGGGCGGCTATCATCTCGGATTGGTGTCGAACGCGGGGGACAGCAAAGATGTCTTTCAACTCGTCGAAAGATTTCGGATCGAACCTTTTTTCGACTTTGTGCTGACCTCCGCGGCTTGTTCGTATCGAAAGCCGCATCCTCGTATCTTTGAACTGGCTCTGGCCCATTGGGCATTACCCGCGCGAGAAATCGCCATGGTTGGCGACTTGCTCAATGCAGATATTCTCGGCGCGCAAAAAGTGGGACTCTACGCAATTTGGATAAAACGCCGCGCCAAAGCTTCGCCAGAGGAATTGGCAAGTATTCATCCTGATGCGAGCGTGGATAGGCTCGATCAGATCCCCCATCTTCTTAGCGAGCTTTGGAAATAGAAATCTAACGCCCGGAGGTTTCGCGGTGTTGACGTGAGATCGCTTCGATGGTCACAGCCGCCAATAAGACGCCACCTGTAATCATGAACTTGATAGGCGATGGCATTGCCAGTAAGTCCATTCCATTGGAGATTGAACCGATGACCAACGCGCCCAGCAATGCAGACCATACGGTGCCGCGTCCGCCAAACAAGCTGGTGCCGCCGATGACAGCCGACGCGATCACGTTCAAAAGCAAATCACTTCCGCCCGCGGATTGATTGACCGCCAGCAAACGCGAGGCCGCCAGGATGCCTCCAAAGGCAGCCAGTGTGGATGCCAGTCCAAATACAGCGACGCGCACAAAGGTCACATTGATGCTGGCGCGCCGCGCTGCCTCCGCGTTTCCTCCAACCGCATAAATATGTCTTCCAAAGACCGTGCGCTGAGTAATGAAATCAAAAAGGACCAGGACGGCAATAAAGAAGACCATAGCCGAAGGGAGGCCGCGATCAGCATTGGTAATCAATAACATTCCAACCACCAGGACAGCCACAACGGCAATCTGGAGAATGAGGCCGCCGATAGACCTGAATTGCAAGCCTGCATTCTTGCGGCGCTGACGATCCCAAATAAAACTGGCCGCGAACATAATGACGAAAAGTATTCCGACAATCCATGAATATAATTCCCCGTTATGGATATCGCGTTTAAGGAACGTGCTTGCCAGACCAACAATAAAATTATCGCGCAAGTTTACGGTGCCTGTATCGCCCAATACATAAAGCAACGCACCATTCCAGCCGATCAGCCCGGCAAGCGTTACGATGAACGAAGGGATTTTGAAGCGGGTGACCCAAAACCCCTGAAACAATCCAACGATCAGACCGGCCAGCAGCCCCACTAAGACGGCAATTGGACCGGGAACTCCGTGCTCAACGTTCAATACAGCCATTACAGCCGCACACAATCCGCTGACTGCGCCCATTGATAAATCCACTTCGCCCAACAATAGTACTAATACAGCGCCAACCGCAATTGTACCTAGCGCTGCAATCTGCGCCATGAGATTTGTCAGGTTAAGGGGGGAAAGGAATTTGTCGTTTGCGCGCTGGAAAATCAGCCAGATGACGATCAGACCAAATACAATCGGAAGCGGGCCCAAGTCCGATTGAGAGAAACGCTGCCGCCACCTCTGAAAAAAATTTCCGGATCGTTCGGACTCAAGCCGCGGATCATTGATCATTGTGCTCATTTCGATGACCCTTCTTTGTGTTCCTGACTTTGTGATATTCCGTGATTGTTGGTTCCAAACTCTGCACCAGTGATTGCCCCTACAACTTGTTCCTGACTCGTGCCATGAACATTGAACACGCCATTATTGCGGCCAAGACGCAAAACACTAATACGATCCACGACCTCGAATATATCCGCCAAATTATGGCTGATCACAATTACCGCCAAACCCTGCTGACGCAAATTTTTGATCAATTCCAGTACTTGATGCGATTGCAAAACACCTAACGCAGCAGTAGGTTCATCGAGAATAACAAGCTTGGAGTTCCACATCACCGCGCGCGAGATTGCAACCGATTGGCGCTGTCCGCCCGATAGCGATGCAATAATCGTGCGAACACTCGGGATGGAAACAGAAAGATCTCTCAGAACTTCAAGGGAGCGTTTCTCCATGCCCACTTCATCAAGCGGAAGACGCGTGGTTTGTTCGCGTCCCAGATACAGGTTGCTCACTACATCTAAATTGTCACAAAGAGCTAAATCCTGATAAACCGTTTGGATACCTAAATCGGTTGCATCTTTTGGATTCTGTATGTTGACCTTCCGCCCTTCAAACCAAATCTCCCCTTCATCAATTGGATGAATGCCTGCCACGCATTTAATCAAAGTAGATTTTCCCGCACCGTTATCACCGACCAATCCTACAACTTCACTGGTGTACACGTCAAAATCCACATTGAACAACGCCTGCACCGCGCCAAATCTCTTGCTAATACCGCGTAATTCAAGGATAGGAGTTCGATCTGATTCCGGCATGGCATCTCCACTAGTTTCAACAGCAGGAAGCTTTCGCTTCCTGCTGTTTCGTTATTGAGGGTCTATCTTGATTTTACTGCAATTTCACTGGACAGTTTACTTCACGCCCGCAGCAGTACAAGCATCTGCAAAGTCAGCGGTGCAGATATCGGAGACTTTCCAGAAGCCATCGGCGATGACAGTGGATTCAACATTATCCTTGGTCACTACAACTGGAGTCAGCAGAATGGAAGGAACATCCACCGAGCCATTATTAGTTGTGCCAGTCACCATGCTCGCAGGCACCGCGGTGCCAGTAGCCAGATCGTAAGCCAGATCGGCAGCTGCTACAGCCTCAGGTTTGATGGCTTTGTAGACGGTCATTGTTTGTTCGCCGCTAATAATGCGCTGGATTCCATCCACAGCCGCATCCTGACCAGTCAAAGGTGTTGAAGGGGAAACGCCAGCAGCTTTCATGGCAGCAAAAATACCACCAGCCATTGTATCGTTGGCCGAATATACGCCATCTACCTTGTTGTTCAGAGCAGTAAGGGCTTGCGTCATCTCATCTTGAGCCTTGGTCGCGTCCCAACCGGGCGTATCGTATTCTTTCGCGATCGTCAGTTTGCCAGCGGTCACCAGTGGATCAAATACACTATGAGCGCCTTGCTTGAACAAAGTGGCATTGTGATCAGCCGGGTCGCCGTTGATCTCAACAATAGTCGGGTTCGCAACATTGCTCAAGGCAGCCATCAAAGCGGTAGCCTGCAACTCGCCAACCTTCACGTTGTCAAACGAGATATAGTAATTGACATTTTTCGAGCCAGTGATCAAACGATCATATGAAATGACCGGCACGTTCTGCGCGGCGGCGGCGTCAGCGATGGCAGCGGCAGCGGCAGAGTCAACCGGGTCAAGTACGAGGACTTTGGCGCCGTTGGTTAATGCAGCTTCAGCTTGGGACTGTTGAGTTGTTGCATCCTGATTAGCATTGCTATAGATCAAGGTACTAACATCGTATCCTTTGGCAGTTAGCTCCGCTTTGAAATTAGGCAGGTCCTGAGTTTCGTAGCGCGGAGTATGGTTTTCCGGCAACAGGATGGCAATCTTGCCAGCGGTCATCGCAGCAGTAGTTGCCGCCGGCATTGCTGTAGCCGCGGGAGCAGTGGTCGCGGCAGGCGCCGACGTGGCTGGTGCTGCAGTCGGTGTAGGAGTTGCACACGCAGATAGCGCTGTGGCTGAAATAACTAGTACGGCTAAAAGGCTGTACCAAATGTTCTTAGACATGGTCTTCTTCTCCTTTTTGATTATCAATAAGTGATGTAACGGGATGTTGCACTTCGATATTGTTTAGTATCCTAGAATACCGATCACCTCCTTGGAAAGATTTGTACATGGAGTGAATCCAGAGTTGAAATTTCGATCAGCTTTAAGGGTTGCAAGCCAAAGTCTGGGAATGCGGCGCACATTCACAGCAGGCGTACAAAATACAGGTTTATATGCTGAACTGGAATCTATTGGTAATTCATGTATATTACGAACTTCATCATTACTTTGCGGATCCCCATTGATACAACTATCGATCTGTTTTCGCTCGGTTGAAACCAACGAACTCACGATAAGAGTCCATCGCACGCGATGCCGAGATGCGCTACCAAAAATCAAACGGGAAAGCGATAAATGCAAATCGCGAACCAAATGCCGATAATGAGGGACCATAATGTTGCTGACTTACTGGACCGCGAACCAATGAATAAAATGATTATAGGATTGTCTTATTACGCGTCAATCTGTTTATTACATTTTCTTACTAACTCCTAATATGCTTTCATGAAATTCTTAAAAATAGGTTGATCACATCCCATTCAAAATTAAAAGAACATAAACTACCTAGCATGGTTTCCCACCCGGAATGGTTCTTGATTTTTCTCTCTGCAAATTGTAGAATAGTACAACTTTATCAGTATATGGAGGTATTGGCTTTATGGAAATCAAGGTTTCACAGGAACAGGTGCGCGTCCCCGTTACAATTTTAAAGGTGAGCGGCGATATCGATTCAAGCACATACGAATCGTTCGAGAAGACCGCCAAAGATGCAATTGAGGGCGGCGCCCGATATATTTTGCTCGATCTTACAAAGGTCGCATTCGTAAGTAGTGCCGGCCTGCGCGCCATCCATGAAATCTATAAAGTGTTAAGCGCGAAATCACCCGAAGTCAGTGAAGCGGAAATCCATAAGGGAATTAATGCTGGCACTTACAAGTCACCCCACCTAAAACTATCGAACCTAAATGAAGGTGTCGACAGAGTGTTGAAGATGGCCGGCTTCGACATGTATCTCTCTAGTTACGATAACCAAAGCAAAGCGCTGGATTCATTCTAGAAAACCCTCCATAACTGAACGCGAGGGCGTCTCACAAATGCCCTTTTTCGTTTTTAGAAAAGCCTCATGGTAGAATCTTTGCATGTCCGATCTATTCGATCACGCCATGCTGGAACGCATGAAGTCCGAAGCGCCGCTGGCCGCGCGCATGAGGCCGCGCACGCTTGATGAATACATCGGCCAGGAACACATTGTCGGCGAGGGCAAACTTCTGCGCCGCGCCATCGAAGCCGATAAACTTTTTTCGTCCATCATTTTGTGGGGGCCGCCTGGTACTGGCAAGACCACTCTTGCACAAGTCATTGCGAATACCACAAAGAGTCATTTCGTTACCATTTCGGCAATTCTGGCGGGCAAAGCTGAACTGCGCGAAGTCGTCGAAGCCGCGCTCGAACGCAGACGACTGCACAATGAACGCACGATTCTTTTTGTGGACGAAGTCCATCGCTGGAATAAAGCCCAACAAGACGCGCTCTTGCCCCACGTCGAGAACGGAACCGTAACCCTCATCGGCGCGACGACCGAGAATCCATATTTCGAAGTGATCAAAGCGTTGATCTCGCGTTCGCGCGTTTTTCAACTTCGCAACTTGAATCAAGAAGAGACGGGAATTTTGATTGACCGCGCGCTAACGGACAAAGAACGCGGCTATGGGAATCAACGCATCATTCTGGACCCCGAAGCCCGCTCCCATTTAATCGAAGTGGCCGGCGGCGACGCGCGTAACGCGTTGAACGCGCTCGAGCTGGCGGTTGAATCCACCGCGCCCGATAAAGATGAAATCATTCACGTCACATTGGACGTGGCGCAAGAATCGATTCAACGCCGCGCGGTTTTATATGATAAAGACGGCGACGCGCATTACGATACGATTAGCGCGTTTATCAAATCGGTGCGCGGCAGCGACCCGGACGCGGCTTTATATTGGCTGGCAAAAATGTTATATGCGGGCGAAGATCCGCGCTTTATCATCCGTCGCTTGATTATTTTGGCGGGCGAAGATATTGGCCTGGCTGACCCAATGGGAATCGTAGTCGCCAACTCTGCCGCGCAAGCCTTTGATTACATCGGTTTGCCCGAAGGCGTTTATCCAATCGTCGAAGCGACGTTGTATCTTGCCACCGCGCCGAAATCCAACAGTGCGGGCGCGTACTTCAAAGCCATGAAAAAGATCGAAGAGGAAGGCCAGGTTTCGGTGCCGCGCCATTTGATGGATGGCAACCGCGACGCGGCAGCGATGGGACACGGCAAAGATTACATTTATCCGCACGAACACGAAGGACATTTTGTCGCGCAGCAATATTTGCCGAAACGATTATTGGGAACGTATTTCTATTCGCCTTCGCAGGAAGGTTACGAAGCACAAGTCACCGCGCGCTTGGAGATGTGGCGCGATGCACAACGCAAAGCGTTGGGAATCACAAAGGTGGAAAACATCCCTGCCATGAGCGAAGAGCAAATCCTGGAAATGAAGCGGAAAATCAAATAATGCCTTTGTTACTTTTAATTCGTCACGGCGAAAACGACTATTCCAAGAAAGGCCGATTAGCGGGGCGAATGCCCGAAGTTCACTTAAATGAGCGAGGGCAAAAACAAGCCGAGACTTTGGGCGAAGCGTTCAAAGACGTTCCGCTGAAAGCGATATATTCCAGTCCGCTCGAGCGCGCCATGGAAACGGCCGCGCCGATTGCGAGCGCGTGCAACTTAAAAATTATTCAAGAAACAGGACTCCTGGAATCGGATGTTGGCGAATGGCAGGGAAAATCCGTCCGGCGTTTAGCCATGACCAAATACTGGCGCATCGTTCAGAATGCTCCTTCGCGTGCAGGCCATCCCGGCGGCGAGACTTTTATTCAAACACAAACGCGCATCGTATCCGCACTGGATGCGATCTGCGCCAAATATAAACCGCGCGAGGTCATCGCCTGCGTCTTTCACGCCGACCCAATCAAACTGGCTATAGCGCATTATCTTGGATTACCGCTTGATCATTTTCAGCGGCTGGGTTGCGATACCGCTTCCGTGAGCGCGTTATATATCAGCGACTCAGGTGCAGGCTTGCTTAAATTGAATCAACGTCCGCCGTTTGATTTTTTACAGAAAAAGAAGAAATAAGAAAGGCTTACTGAATTTTCAACTACCTACTTGCTTAATACTGACAGCCTATTTTGAATCTACAAATGGGTCAATGGTTTTTGAAAGTTCGATGAATTCATTGCTCCAATTGCTAGAAATCGAAATTTCTTGAAGAGGCCCAGTTGGGGCAAAGAGAATTTTTAAAGTGGCCAAATCGAAGCTTCCTGAGTTTTTGATCTTATCCAATTGAATTTCAAGCTGCCCAATGGCTTCTTCACAGGACAATCTACTCCAGACTGATGGTTGAGACTGGCGCAAGAAATAAAGTGTTCTCTCAAGGGCAAAGACAAGTTCTTTTATTTCCACAACTTCGCCAGCTCATTCAAAGATTTGTAATACGGCTCAATGCTGGGGATGAAATGCGCTTCGTTCTTCGCATGCGGGCCGATGCCAGACTGTCCCCATACCACGGCCTGACCATTCGGCGCAAAGCGCGCGCTCGTGCCAGCCAATTTCTTTCCAACGCGCGGCTCAGCGTTCGAGACTCGTTTTACCGATTCAAGCAAAGCCTTGAGCGCGGAATTCTCCGGCAGGCAGGCGACTCCATTTTCCATCACGTTCATTCTTAACTCAAGATTGTTTGCCTCACAATAAGCCCCAACTTCCTCTTTGAGTTTGGATGTGTCATCTTGCGGGATCGGGCGGATTTCCACACCGAGGATTCCTTCAGCCGCGGTGATGTTATACACACCCGGCGTGCCCACACTAATAAATGGAAACTTTGCTTGCGACTGCCAACCGTCCGAAGCCTTGAGCGTGAGATGTTTGGAAAAGATTTCGCTCAACGCAGCGCGCGCCGCGATCAGCTTCTCACTTAGGTCGCCCGTACCTGCCAGGCCGGAATGACCTTTTGTACCGCGCGCGATTACATCAAAGCGCATCACACCGCGATTCTCCACACAGATTTCGCCGAATAGTTCATCACCTTTTTCACCGGTACGTTCACCCGCAATAAACAACGATGGCGTTAAATTTAATTCTTTCAACACGTATGGTGTTCCCCATGCTTCGGCTTCGCCGTTCTCCTCATTGCCAACCAACAACAGCGAAATATTTGGAAAGTCTTTTCCCAATTTCGCTGCGTCTTTCATCCAGACCAAATACGTTGCGACGACAGTTTTCATATCTGCAGAACCGCGGCCATACAGATAATCTCCTTCGACGCGCGGTACGAATTGCGAGTCATCCGGCTCAGGCTCGACCACATCGAAATGACCGGTCAGAAGAATTTCTCCCTCACCCCTAACCCCTCTCCCAATGGGGGAGGGGAACTGTGCATATAGAGCTGGATATTTACCATCAAAGTATCGAACATCCAAACCGGCATTCTCTAGATAATCATCCACCAAAGAACCGGCGCGGTGGACTTCATCGAGTCGTTCATTCGGGCAGGCCGTGACCGACGGAATCCGAATCAATTGCTGCGCGAGGTCGAGGATCTCGCTGGTCTTATCAGGATACGAAACTTCGATCACCGCCTGCGCTCGCGGACGGAACTGTATCGGCGATTGAGGAACTTGCCGCGCGGCGTCGCGTCCGCGTTGCAGGAACTCGGCGATCTTGGCAGATTCGGCGCCGAGCGCGCCGTATTCGGTCGCGATCTTTTCCACATCGCTTTTCACTTGCGCTTCACGCTCAAGATGCAATTCCCTCAAAACATCCAGCGGCACTTCGTTGCCTTCACCCAATTCCGCTTGCAAACGAGCGCGGAATTTTTCGGAAGTATTGCGTCCGCCCTCCGACATTTCAACCAACAGAGTCAAATCGTTCCAAAGATTAAATGCCTGGGCTAACGGCTTCACCTCATTGAGAGTCCATTTGAGGAAGTCGCGCATCGCTATCGGTTTGGCAGTTAATGGATTCTCGATCTCGGCGCGCAAACCATGTTTGGCGGCCAGTTGTTCGTTGGCGCGGGCGCGGCTGATATCTTCGCGGTCGTATCGGAAACCGCGCGCAAAATGAGGGTCCGCATAGATGCGCAGAAGCAGGAGATGCTTGAGCGTGAGGGCCGCAACATCCAAATCGAGGCTGTGACTGCCGTCATCAGTGCGAATCTCCACGCGGCCCATCGGCAAATTGATGCGCGCCATCAAGTTCTGCTTTTCGATTTGCAGTGCCATTTCTTCGGGCGGAGTGGACTGACCAACGGCATACAAGCCGCGGGTGTAAAGAGCCATGAGCTCGTCACTCGTAGTGGATATAAGTCGTTCCACAGGTTCGGCAAAAGAACGCGCTCGCACCGGAGTCCAGTTATTATTTCCAAAACGCACACCGCGTCGGACAAGATCATATGAGATCTGCAAATAATCATCATACGAACGATACAGATCGGGAAGATCGATGGCAGGCGGATTTGGG
>DATKNJ010000088.1:0-2838 GCA_035541395.1 Anaerolineales bacterium | reverse complement strand
CATCAACAAAAGCCTCGCCATAGCCCAATGACTTCATGCGCGCCACGAGCCGTTCCGCTGCGCCGCGTTCACTTCCCGAAGGACTATATTGCTCGACCAAACCAATCAGCGTCGAATGATCTACATCAGCCATTTTTATTCAGGTTGCGGTGCGGCGGAATAATCGATTGCCAGCACTTCGGCCAGTGCACCGACAACTTCATCGATCTGTTCATAAGTGATAACCAACGGTGGCAGCAAACGGATCGTCGTCAGTCCGGCATTCAACGCGATGATGTGTCTCTCTTGCAGCGCGCGCAAATACGGCGCGACCTTTTGCTTGAGTTCGATACCGACCATCAATCCCAGCCCGCGCACTTCGCGCACAATCGGCGCGTTCAAGCTGCGAATCTTATCCATCATATACGCACCCTTGACTTCCGCCTGCCGCGGCAGATTCTCTTCGACCATTACATCCAAGGCCGCGACTGCCGCCGCGCACGAAAGCGGATTGCCGCCAAACGTGGAACCGTGCAAGCCCGGCGCGAAATTTTTCACGGCCGGACCGATCAACACCGCGCCCATTGGAATACCGCCCGCTAAAGATTTGGCCACACATAATAAATCCGGTGTGATGCCATAATGCTGATATGCAAACATCCGGCCTGTGCGTCCAAAGCCCGTTTGGACTTCATCCATGATCAATAACGCGCCGCGCTCCGTGCAGAGTTCGCGCACAGATTCCATATAAGACGGATCAGCAGGATAGACTCCGCCTTCGCCTTGAATGGGTTCCAGAATCACCGCGGCCGTTTTATCTGTCACTGTTTTTTCCAGCGCTTCGATATTGTTATATGGCACGTGACTGTAATCCGGCACAAGCGGCTCAAAGGCTTCGCGATATTTTTTATTCCATGTCGCGGAGAGCGAACCCATCGTCCGGCCATGGAAGCCGCGCATCGCGGCCACGATTCCAGTACAACCTGTTGACAACCGCGCGAACTTGATCGCTGCTTCTACCGATTCGGTCCCGGAGTTGCAGAAGAAAACGCGATCGAGTCCGGGCGCGAGCGCGGTTAATTTTTCCATCGCGGCGGCACGCTGATCGTTGGGGAAGGTCTCGAACAAAGTGACCAGCGTAGCAGCCTGCTTCGAGATGGCCTCAGCAACTTTCGGGTGCGCGTGACCGAGATTGGCAACGCCGTGTCCCGAAGAACAATCGATGTATTCGTTCCCGTCCGTATCCCATAACGATGCGCCTTGTCCGCGCACGATGGCAATGGGCTGTTTCAGATACAGTCCTGATGTATGTTGTGATTCGACTTCGATGATATTCATTTTTACCTCTCAAATGGTTTTGCTAAAAAATGTTGCTGCAAACTGCGATAACTCAGTTGCTTTTTGCGTAAGGCTTGAATCGCCGAGACGGCCGCGGCCGCGGCAGAAAGCGTTGTCAGCAATGGCACGTTCATTGCGATCGCTGCTGCGCGGATGCCCGCTCCGTCAGCGTGTGCGTGCAGACCTAATGGAGTATTCAACACCAACTGGATTTTTCCGTCGCGAATCAGATCTACAATTTGCGTGGAACCGTCCTGCGCCTTCTCGACCACTTCAACAGACAAACCGGCTTTCTGGCACATATCCGCGGTGCCAGGCGTGGCATATAACTTGAACCCCATACGGAACATATCGCGCGCGAATTTCAATCCCGCGCTTTTGTCATAATCATTGACTGTGATCAATACCGCGCCCTGTTCGGGCAAAGCCAGCCCGGCCGCCACTTGCGATTTGGCAAACGCGTGACCAAAGTGCGCGGCGTGTCCCATCACTTCGCCGGTCGAATGCATTTCAGGGCCAAGCAGCGAACTCGAACCGGGCATTTTTTTGAATGGCAGCACTGCTTCCTTAACGAAAAATCCATCGACGCGCGGCTCCTCGAGTACGCCCAATTCTTTCAGCGTTTTACCGGCCATCACTTGCGCGGCGATATAAGCCATGTTTAAGTTTGTAGCTTTGCTCGCATACGGAACGGTCCGCGAAGCGCGCGGGTTCACCTCCAACACGCACACGATCTCATCTTTCAATGCAAACTGCACATTCATTAAACCGCGCACGCCCAGCGCCAATCCCAATTGCTCGGTATATTCGCGCATGATGCTTTGATGATACGCGCTCACTTTATACGGCGGCAGGACACAAGCCGCGTCACCCGAATGAACCCCGGCCTCTTCAATGTGTTGCATGATCGCGCCGATGACAACGCGCTCACTATCGGCCAACGCGTCCACATCGATCTCGAACGCATCTTCCATGAACTTGTCAATCAATATCGGCTGACCGGGAACCGCTTCGATCGCGTTTTGAATGAATCCCGCCAAATGAGATTCGGACTCCACCAGAGCCATCGCGCGTCCCCCCAGCACAAACGACGGTCGCACTAAAACCGGATAACCGATTTGCTGCGCGACTTCACGTGCTTCCTCGAGCGAACGTGCAATTCCGTTTTCAGGTTGCGGAATGTCCAACTCTTTGAGCAGTTTCGCAAACTCTTCGCGATCTTCCGAGAGTTGAATCGCATGTGGCGATGTGCCTAAAATTTTCACGCCCGCTGCTTCGAGTCCCGCCGCGAGATTCAATGGAGTTTGTCCGCCAAACTGCACGATCACGCCGATAGGCTGCTCCCTATCAATCACATTCAACACATGTTCAAGAGTCAACGGTTCGAAATATAGGCGGTCGGCAGTATCGTAATCGGTTGAAACCGTTTCGGGATTGCAGTTGTACATGATGGTTTCAAATCCCATCTCTGACAAAGCAAACGCAGCCTGACAGCAGCAATAATCAAACTCAATTCCCTGG
>DATKNJ010000087.1:0-4217 GCA_035541395.1 Anaerolineales bacterium | reverse complement strand
CTATCTCCATTCTCGCGGGGCGCGGAATCTTCACCAGCATCGTATTTCTGCTTTATATGCGCCGCCTCCCCACCAAGGTCACACGCTGGACTCTACTCGCAGCAGGCGCTTCGATCGCGACTCAATTTTTGTTCGTTACCTCAACCAAATTAACCACGGCCGCCAATTCCATTTTCCTGCAATACACCGCACCGATTTATGTAGTCTTGCTTGCCTATTGGCTTCTGGGTGAAAGACCCACACGCACCGACTTCATCGCGATGGGCATTATCTTTATGGGAATGATTCTTTTCTTCGGCGATCAACTCAGCCCAACCGGCTTTTACGGAAATATTCTAGCAGTCCTCAGCGGCATGACTTCTGCGCTAATGATCGTTGCCTTCCGCGCCCAAAAAGATGGCACGCCGGAAGACAGCATTCTCATCGCCAGCCTCGTGTTTGGTATCTTTGGCTCTCCATTTATCTTGAAAGAATCGTGGACGCTCACCAACTGGGCGATCATTGCCTATCTCGGCATCATTCAAATCGGTCTCGCATTTATTTTGTTCACCAAGGGCATCAAACATATCCCCGCACTTCAAGCAAATCTGATCGGCACACTGGAGCCGATTTTGAATCCACTATGGGTATTCCTGTTTCTCGGCGAGACTCCGGGACGATTCGCATTGATGGGCGGGATCATCGTTCTGGCAGGTGTGGTCCTCAACACGATCAGAGGAGCACGCGCACCGGAAGCTGCACCGGCCAACTCATGACTCAAGAATCGCTTTCTGAATTGCTGAACAAGGCCCTCGCTTTGCGCGAAACCTTGTTCGACGCGCGCCACGAATCAGCTTTGCGACTCTTCAACGGATTCTACGAAGGCAACCCGAACCTCGTCGTTGACCTGTACGCCAAAACCATTCTCTTTCATCACTACGCCGACACGCCTGAAGAAACCTTATCGTTGATTCAAGAAGCGCAGGAGTTTTATCAAAGCCGCCTGCCATGGCTCAAGGCGGGACTCGTCAAAACCAGAAATGCAAAAACCGTCGATGAAAAACGCGGCAGACTTTTATTCGGCACTGACTTAGATCGCAAAATAAAAGAACATAATGTTTGGTATGCCATCGATTTGACCTTAAACCAAGATGCCAGCTTTTATCTCGACACGCGCAACCTGCGAAAGTGGATCATCGAAAACGTAAAAGACAAAACGGTCCTGAACGCGTTCGCATACACTGGCAGCCTGGGAGTCGCCGCACTAGCAGGCAGAGCCAGCCGCGTAGTCCAGCTTGACCGCAATCGAGGATTCCTGAACGTCGCGAAGACATCCTGTTCGCTGAACGGATTTCCGATCAACAAACAGGATTTCGTCACATCCGATTTTTTTGCTCAGGTTGCAAAATTCAAACGGAGTAATGAACGCTTCGATTGCGTCTTCATCGACCCGCCGTTTTTCTCGACGTCGCCCAAAGGAACGGTCAATCAAATCGACGAAAGCGCGCGGCTGATCAACAAAGTGCGCCCGTTGATCCGTCATGGCGGCACCCTGATCGCGATCAATAACGCGCTGTATGTCAGTGGAAAAGAATATATGCAGAGGCTCGAGACGTTATGTGAGGATGGCTATTTAAAAATCAGGGAATTGATCCCCGTCCCGGATGAATTCACAGGCTATGTTGAAACGCGGGTTGGCAAGCCCATTACCGATCCGACGCCGTTCAATCATTCGACGAAGATTGCCGTGCTGGAAGTGCAACATATCTTGCCATCCACGCGTTGACCCATAAGCAATATAATGGATTCATCAAGCCATCATGAACATCGAGCCATCTGCACGTCAAATTCTCCCCTTCGTATGTCCATCGATTCAGTACCGGATCAAGAAAGAACTGCTCTTTCAATCTCCAAATCCGCCTGAAATGGCAGAGCTTCAAAGTCAAATCTCGCAGGACGAAACTGTTAAAGGAATCATCGACAGCCAAGGACTCGATGGATGGATGGAGTGGAACTTCCACGGCTATGACAGCATGGAAGCTGACATACGGCTGTTGTGCGAGAAAGGGCTCGAACCGACTCAGCCTGTGCTGGCGCGTGCGCTAAAAGCATTGGAACAACACACTGACCGCCTCCAACGCGGGATTCGGAAGATCGGGAAAATTCTAGATGACCTCGGCTTCGGCGGCTCAGAAACCATCCGCGCCTATCTCTTTGCGCAGGCGGGATGCGAAGAACATCCTTTTGTACAGGAAAAAATCGAACAATCTTTGGAACTCTTCAACGCAGTCATTGAGATCGAGTCGCCAAAAGATTTGTATCAACTTTATCAGGGGAAGAAAGTATTCCGCGAGGGAGTCCGTTTCCCAAGCATTTATCATCTGCGCATCCTGGCATGGACTCAAAATTGGCGGACTCCACAAAACCACAACATGATCGCGAAAAGCATTCAGCGACTCGTGCAGCTCTCCCCCATTCCAAATATATACGTCCGATATAAATCCCAGGTGATCGCACCCGCTTCTTTCTGCATGGACAATTTCAGGCCGGACATGAACGAACTCACCGACGCGGAGTGGATGTTATGGTTCCATCGCATGGAACACCTGGCACGCTTGGGAGTTGTGAGTCAAATTCCCGAACTGAAGAGTCAAGTGCAAGCTTTGGAGTGTATGCTTGAACAAGGCCAAGGGATATTCACCAAGAAGTTAAGCCATCCTTACTTCCAGAAATGGGGAGCGTACACAGGACTCGCGTTGGAAAAGGATTGGCGCGCAGCGCAGCGTCGAATCAACGACCTGACGTTTCGCAGCTTATTGATCTTGTATTATTCGAATTTTACGCGCTGATGTGTTTATCGATAAAAATCAATCCGCGCGTTGATCGCCCAAAAAGAAAAGTGCGACCGTTCCGGGTCCCGTATGCGAACCGATGACCGTCCCAACGCTGTTGATCATGACCTCGCCATTCAAACGCGGGAACTTCTCCTCAATCAGATCAGCAACCGCGCGCGCATCGTCATAACAAGCGGAATTGGAGATAAAGCACTTGCCCGAATAATCCAAACCATTTTGGGCATGCCCCTCCATCCGTTGGACGATCTCGGAGATGACGCGTTTCTTGCCGCGAATCTTTTCGCGTGGAATCAATTTTCCTTCGTTATCCATATTCATCAATGGACAGATATTCAGCAGGGAACCCACCGTTGCAGAAGCCGCGGAAATCCTGCCACCGCGCCGGTAATGAGTCAGGTCGGTTGAGAAAAACCAGTGATGGATGTTGAGCTTGTTTTCCTCCACACAGGCATGCACTTCTTCGAGCGTTTTACCGCCCTCGCGCAAATCAGCAGCCATATCGACCAGCATGCCATAGCCGGAGGAGGCGCCCAGCGAATCAACGATCAGCAATTTTCGGTTTGGATACTTCTGCAAAAGCCCGTCACGCGCTATGACAGCGGATTGATAGGTCCCCGATAAACCAGACGAAAGAGAAATATGCAGAATGTCTTTTCCCGCGGCCAAATACGGTTCAAAGAAGTCAACAAATTGCGCTACATTCACCTGTGAGGTGGTCGGCAGCGCCCCCGCTGCGATCCTCCTATAAAACTCCTCGAACGACATACTCTGCCCCAAATCATCGGGATATTCTTTCCCCTCCATGTTGAAGTGAAAACAAACAAATGGAATATCTCGCTTCTGGAAGTATTCAAGCGGCATATCCGCGGTGGAACAACAACTCAACACATAATCGGACATTTTTGGATTTTTCCTTGGAAATATAGTCAAATATCTTCGAGATGGATAATTTCGATTTCAGCCGCGTTCTAATCCGCAAGCTCTTCCCGCAAAAGTTTCTCGATCTGTCCCTTCAACATAGGGACATCTTCTGTTGCGGCGTTCCATGCAATATCCCAACGGATGGCGAAATATTCATGGATGGCAATATTGCGGAAGGCAACGATATCCGCCCAGGGAATTTCGGGAAAACGTTTGGTAAATTCCTTGGGCAGGCGGGACGCGGCTTCACCAATGATGGTCAATTTTTGAAGCACTGCGCTGTTCATCATCTCGTTTCGCTCGAATTCTTCAAAACTCTCCCCCATTATGAATCTCTCGATAGCCTGTGCAGCTTCGACAATATCGGTCAGATAGAGCTTCTCAGGCCGCATAAACTTCCTCGATATCCGAAAGAACGGATTCGCGGATGACAGGCTTCAGCCCGTCCATGGGAACCAAGTC